>CAMVJI010000055.1 GCA_947167765.1 uncultured Butyrivibrio sp.
CGCATACAGCAATTGCAGGGAGCTTACCATCTGCATTCTTTGGAACATACATATCTGCTGCAAGAGTGATTCCATATCTGTTTACAAATGTGACTTTGCTGTGGTCTACCTTATCACTTTTCTTAAAGGTTTTATCCCATTCCGTTACAAGGTTCAGTTCTTCTTTTCTGATCATTTTACATTCCTCCGTTTTAATTACTTTTCTTTTTGGATCTGTCTTATCAAAAAATCCATGTTATCAACTTTCTTCTGACTGTCATGAAGTTCATCCATCAGATGGCACCGGCATTTTCTAAGATCTCGAAGAAGCGTATCTGTATCCCCTTCTTCATACATCTTTTTCATAAAGCTTATTTCTTTCTCATCACAGCCCATGTCAGTAAGGCTTTCAAGAATCTTTTTGGTATCCATCTTTTTTGCTCCTTCTGATTTCATAGTAAATCCTTGACCAGGTTTTCGCTAATGAATAAAATAAATATCATGATATTCGTTTTTGGAATAACATATAAATTGTCAGCTTTAGGGAGGTTTTCATGGAAATAAAAAATCTCAGATATTTTCTTGCAGTTGCAAGGGAAGAAAATATGTCAAAGGCTGCTGAGCAGCTTCATGTATCACAGCCTACTCTTTCAAAGACATTAAAAGCATTAGAAGAAGAACTTGGGAAGAAACTGTTTGTCAGGCACAGTTTCAGCATTTCGCTTACGGACGAAGGGATGCTTCTACGTGACCGTGCTCAGGATCTTGTGGCTATGTCAGATAAGATAGAACAGGAATTTAATTCCCTGGATGATATAACAGGTGGGGATATTTATTTTGGACTGGCTGAGAGCTATCAGATCAGATACCTTGCCAGAGAGATTTTTAAGTTAAAAGAAAAATACCCTAATTTCACTTATCATATAACCAGCGGAGATACTGAGCAGGTTACTGAAAAGCTTGATAAGGGCATTTTAGACTTTGCTGTACTATGTGAAACACCTAACAGCAATAAATATGAATATATAAAGTTTCCGGAAGCGGATGTGTGGGGAGCAATCATTTCATCATCTCATCCCCTTGCAAAGAAAAAGTCCATCCGGGTCTCTGACCTCGTAGGAGAGCCCCTTTTTGTCTCTGAACAGAGCTGGAACAATGAGATCAAAGCGTGGTCTAAAGACAGATTTAATGAGCTTAAGCTTGAGGGTTCTTTCAGGCTTTCCTATAACGGCTCTGTATTTGCAAGGGAAAACCTTGGAATCTTACTTACTTTCAAGAACCTGATAAACACCGAAGGAACTGACATGGTATTCAGACCTTTTTCTCCAGAGCTAAAGTCAGAATTATACATGATATGGAATAAGTATCAGACCTTTACTCCTATTGCCGAAAAGTTTCTGGAGCAAATAAAAAGGGCTTTCAAGTAATTTGTATGGTGATCTGTAATCCCATCTGCTCTGTTCTATTATGGTTTCCCTGCATACATTCGCCCTCACTCTTTCTTCACTGTGAACCCTCTATCCAGGATCTGATTTCATCCTCTGATGCTCCGGCACCAAATCGCATACCATCAAGCCATGTACCGGTTCCTGCATTATCTGCAAGATTCTGACTACTTCTTCCTATTCCACTGCTGCTTGAGGTGCAGAAAGGGATCATGGTAATGCCATCAAAGCTATAACTCTCTACAAATGTATCCATGATGCGGGGCTCTCTGTTACTTCCGAAGAAATATCTCCCACTATTTCATCGTTTGTGCTTGAAGCAGCTTCATTCGTCACAGCCTGCTGTGTTTCTTCAGGGTTATTTGAAGTGTCTGTTTCCTTTGCGCTCTCCGCTTGTATTGTCTGAGTAGTATCATTTGTAGCCTGTGCTGCATTATTTCCACACGCAGCAAGACCAAAAGCCAATAAAACAGCGGCAAGTACCGATATCTTTTTCTTCATTTTACGTCAGCCCCCTATTTCAATTTGCCATAATCTTCGTCCGATACGGCTTCCAGCCATTCATTGCTCGTCTCTTCACCGGCAACCTCGATTGCAAGGTGCGAGAACCATGAGTCCGGTGCAGCTCCGTGCCAATGCTTAACTTCAGCAGGAATGTTAATCACCTTACCTGGAGTCATCTCCACTGCTTCTTTACCCCATTCCTGATAGTAACCTCTTCCACCGATACAAATCAGCATCTGTCCGCCACCGCTTTTTGCATGATGGATATGCCAGTTATTGCGGCATCCCGGCTCAAAAGTCACATTAAATACAGGTACCTGTTCCGTTGAAACAGGAGCAAGATAACTTTGTCCAACAAAGAACTCTCCATAAGGGTTAGAATTTCCAATAGGGAAGCAAATAGAATTCTGATATCTGTCTTTTTCTGTAAATTCAGGCACTTCTTCATTCCATACTTCCTTAGCAAGACGGAATACTGCCCATCCTTTAGGCCATCCTACATACATGGTAGCATGGGTAATGATTGCGGCTATCTCTTCTTTGCTTACACCATGTGCCTTTGCATTCTGAAGGTGATATGAAAGCGATGAGTCTGTGATGCCTGATGCCATAAGTGAAACCACTGTAATAATGCATTTGGTTTTAACATCAATCGCTTCCTCATTCCACACTTCCCCAAAAAGTACATCATCATTCAAGTGCGCAAACATCGGAGCAAACTTACCAAGCTGATCTCTTCCTGCTGTCTGTACAATTTTCTCGCTCATTGCCTTTTACCTCACTTTCCAATTTTCTGGTCTCCGGTAGACCATACATGTTTCTTTGAAGCATCACTTCTCTTATTCTGTGCCATGACACCTGCAAGCGGATGAGGCACATATGGCTCTTCGAGGTACGTTAATTCATCATCCGTAAGTTTAATGTCCACAGCCTTTACTGCACCTTCTATATGATGAAGCTTAGTCGCTCCAACTACCGGCGATGTCACTTTGGTAAGAAGCCATGCCAGTGATACTTCCGTCATGGTAACACCGTGTTTCTCGGCAAGCTCTGCCACACGGCCTATGATCACAGCATCTTGCTCCGCTGTAGCATCATACTTAAACTTTGCATATGCATCCTCAGCAGCTCTCTTGGTATCACCTTCGCCCGGTTTCCTGGAAAGCCTTCCACTTGCTAATGCACTATAAGGAGTCAGTGCGATATTTTCCTCTTCACAATAAGGTACCATTTCACGCTCTTCTTCACGGAAAATCAGGTTATAATGGCCTTGGATTGAAACAAACTTAGCAAATCCTTCTTTTTCTGCCAGAGCATTAGCCTTGGCAATCTGCCATGCAAAACAGTTTGAAATGCCGATGTACCTTGCCTTGCCTGCTTTTACGATACGGTTCAAGCCATCCATAATATCGTAGATATCTGTATTCCAATCCCACATGTGATAGATATACAGATCCACATAGTCCATTCCAAGATTCTGAAGGCTAGTGTTTATCATATTTTCTATATGCTGCTGACCGGTAATTCCCTTTTCTATCTCTTCCGGTGTTCTCGGAAGAAATTTGGTCGCAACAACCACATCCTTGCGCTTTGCGAAATCTCTAAGTGCACGTCCTACATACTGCTCACTGGTTCCACTCTGGTATGCTATCGCCGTATCATAGAAATTAACTCCAAGGTCAAGACCTCTCTTTATAATTTCTCTGGAATGTTCCTCATCAATCGTCCAGCTATGCTGTCCTTTTTGGGCATCACCAAATCCCATACAGCCCATGCAGATACGGGATACATTCAAATCAGAATTCCCAAGTTTTGTATATTTCATTGTCGTACCCCTTTCCGATTACAGTACTTCATCCTTTGTAGGCCAGAGACTTGAAAAATCAGTTCATCTTTCCACAGTTTCCGACCTTCTCTCCGGTAACGAAATACTCGTAGGTCGGGAATTCAAACAATACCGGCTTAAAGGTGTGATAGTCGATCTTGCCCTGCTCATTTAAAACTGCTTCATCAGCATAGGTAGCAAGAATCTTACAGATAAAGTGATCAAAGTTTTCCAGTTCATAGTTGCCATCAACTTCACATTCAATGGAAACTTTGGCCTCATCAATGATAGGTGCACCATTCTCACCCATTGTCCATGCAAAAGCTTCAGACTTATCTTCTTTATTTCCGCTGATTGTTCCCATCTTATCTGCCTTTGCAAGCCATGACTCATCTACCACATTTACAGAAAGCTTTTTATTCTCACGGATACCCTTATTTATATAGTGTGCCTGTACCAGAGATACCATCAGATGAGTGTGTGCCACAGTTCCTGCATGTGCCACAAGAGTCCATGTGGGTTTATCATTTACCATTGCTCCAACCACAATCACAGGGCATGGATATAGTGCGAGTGTTGCTCCGATATTTTTCTTTGCCATTCTGCTCTGTTCTCCTTAAATTTGTTGCTTTGCGTTAGTCTGTCACACTTTATAAAAGCTTTAGCAGACAGTTATTTGTAATTTCAAAAATGGACTGGTACACATAGTCCACATTTGCCTCTTTCATGGCTTCCCTCTGCTTGTCTGTTACTGAGGTGTAAGGATATATTCCAAACATGAATGGGAAGAAAATGTATATAAAGTTTTGAATCTCTTGAACGGATTTCCCTGGACAGAACTTTGTGAGAATCCTACATACATTCTTCATGGAATCTCCATAAGCCACCTTAAATGATGTCAGAAGCTCTGGTCTGCTGTTTTCTTCCATATCGTAATTATTCATAGCAAGAAGTTTTAGCAGCTGCTGCCTGTTGGCTATTGATGTTGCAAGTTTCTCTGCAATTTGCTCTTTAGTAAGCTTCTCATTATCATGAAGGATACTTTCCAGTTCTTCATTCCAGCGGTCGTATTCCCTCTCATAAAGAGCAAGAAAGATTTCTTCTTTTGTCTGGTAGTAGTTATATATTGTAGGTCTTGAGAAGGATGTTTCATTTCCAATCTCTTTAAGCGTAATATCCTTAAAGCTCATTGTCTGATACAACTTTTCACATGCGCTTATGATTTCTTCTTTTCTGGCTGCGGTTCTTTCCGGTGATCCCTTTGGCATATCTGCCCTCCAAGTATTTTATTCTGACTTCGTGTCAATATGAATTATAACCACTTTCTGACACTGTGTCAATATGTGTTTTTTTAATCAAAAAGACGCACAGAGACTAAACTCTGCACGCCTGATAGGTCTTCTTTATATTACTATTTGCCTTCACTTTGAAAATTATTTTTAGCACCTGTTTTATAGCATCTGTCGAATCCTCCAATCAACCCCACTACACTATTTCCATATTGAAATCACACAGGTCATCACCGGAGCCAATGGTTTTAGTTCTGGTGAACTTAAGCCCGGGGAGATTTCCATATGAATGAACATCGTTCTCACAGAAAAGGACGTTCAGTTCAGGACATCCCAGTTCCGTCAGATACTTGTTGTATGGACATTGTGTTATATCCATACGAAAGCAGGTTTTCTCCTTCGGATAGAAAACATTCTTAAAGCCTGATGCTTCCCCGAACATTTTATGGCTCATTGTATCCCACATTCCAAGGAAGGACCTGTTAAATCCCGGTATCCGGCAGAACTTTGCTATCATCCGTCCTGTTTTTTCTGATTTCTCTGCCATGATCTTCTTCATTACGTCGTACGCGATCTCGGGAGCCGTTTCTTTCATCGCAAGATAGATCGCCGCAGCAGGGAATATAAAACTATCTGTATGCATTGCCACGCCCTTGGAAAGATCCGTATGATCTGCATACATCTTATACAACCGCTTATGTGCACCATGCCATATCTTTTCACATTCACTCTGCGAAAGCCTGCCGGAAATCTCTTTTCTAAAAGTCTCCTTTCCCTTCAGGGTTTTTATCGTTTTCTTTTTAAGTTCGTTTTTCTCTGTAGACATAGTCTTCACCCCACTTTTCTCACCTTTGGTATGTATAAAACTTTTGGATGTTTCGTTAAGTAATTTTCATTCCAATCTTAAGGTTTCTGAGCATACCCTTGCCATATATTCAGGAGATTCTTTCATACCGTTTTTTATCCATGTCAGCGACACTTCCCATAAGCCGGCAGCAATACCTCTGGCAATGTATTCATGTTGGGAAGCGTATTCGCTGTCTGAGGCAATACACAAGGCATTATAGAACATATCCGTAAAAGAGATATTTGAATTACGGATAAGTACACACATATCTTTATCGGAGTGCAGCCTTGAAAACACCTTTAAGAACCACTCATATGTGTTACTTTTCTGCAACACTCCTGTCAGAGAAGCGCTGAGCTCGTCAGTTATGTTTTTTGTAATGTCCTGAATGATAGCCTCTTTTGAAGGATAATTTCTGTAGACAGAAGCTCTTGAAGCTCCTGATTTTTTTATTATCATGGTCATATTTATATCTTTGTACGGATGCTCTTTCATCAATCCGATCAGCGCATCACAGATGCATTCTTTAGTAATTCTGTTGGACTCCTTATTTGACATTCTTCGTATATTTCTTTTTTCAAGCTCTGTGGACATTTTGGCCTCCATTTGTATTGTCACGACATTTTGTAAAATTGTGTATCAAATACGCACAACATATTGTTTGACATTTGTATAGATGATATAAATGTATTATCAGACAGATGTTTTGTCAATATACATAAAAATACTGGGAGACGATATGAACACATTTACAAATATTTCACATGCAGCGCAAAGACAAGCTTTTAGTGTCCTGATTGACAAATTCCTTGATCATCTTGATAAAACTGATGACCGCACCAAAACATACCTAAAGCTCGTTGATGAAGCAGAACGCTTTTGGGGAAAGAAGGCTGCTGACCCTGAAAAACTGGAAGCTGTAAGACATGCATTTAAGGATCCGGATAACCGCTGGGTGAATTTTATAAACAGGGTAGTTGATGAAACTAATCCGCATGTAGCCAAAATGACCATGCTCAATCTGGGGTACGAGGCTTTCTTCAGGGGAACAAGGACTATACGGAAAAACAGGGAAAAATACGGCTGTAACATACCGTGGCTTATACTTTTTGATCCTACTTCTGCCTGCAACATGCACTGTGAGGGATGCTGGTCAGGCACTTATGGACCAAAGAACAATTTGTCTTTTGCCGATATGGATAAGATAGTAACTCAGGGAAAAGAGCTGGGTGTGTATCTCTATATGATGACAGGTGGAGAGCCCCTTGTCAGGAAGGCAGATATACTTAAGCTTGCAGAAAAGCATAATGATGTGCAGTTCGGAATATATAGTAATTCAACTCTTGTGGATGATGATTTTTGTAAAGAGGTTGTACGGCTGGGAAATATTACATTCATGCTTTCCATAGAGGGGACACCTGAAACTAATGATGCAAGAAGAGGAATCGGTCATTATGATGCAGTGATGAATGCAATGTCTCTTTTCAAAAAATACGGGATTCTCTTTGGTACATCTATTTGCTATACAAGAAATAATATTGAAGCCGTGACAAATCCTGAATTTATAAAGTATATTGCAGAAAAAGGCGCGAGATTTGGCTTTTTCTTCCACTATATGCCGGTTGGAAATAATGCGGTACCGGAGCTGATGCCTACCGTAGAGCAGAGAAAGCTGATGATAGAACGTATCAGATGGATTCGCTCAAACGAATGTGATACAGGCTTCTTTCCGATGGATTTTCAGAATGACGGAGAAGCTGTAGGTGGATGTATTGCAGGTGGAAGGAATTATTTCCATATTAACTCAAGCGGAGATGCAGAACCTTGCGTTTTCATCCATTTTTCAAACACTAATATACATGACAATTCTATTTTGGAAATGCTAAAGAGCCCGCTTTTCATGGAATATCATAAGGGACAGCCCTTTAATAAAAATCACTTAAGACCGTGTCCGATGCTTGAAAATCCAAAACTTCTAAGGGAGATGGTGGAAAGATCAAAAGCACATGGCACAAATGAAGAATCGGAGGAGAGTGTAGAGCATTTATGTGCAAAGTGTGATGACTACGCTCTCAAGTGGGCCCCTGTTGCCGATGAGATTTGGAAATCGCAGCCACATCAAAAAAAGAATTATGAAAATTATGCACCGGCTAATAGGATAGAAAATGATAATCTTATGAGATTTGAAGAGAAGAAAACAGACCTTGCCAAGGATTTCAAAAAACATGCATGATTATAGATAAGCGGTTTTTCCCTGCGGGTAAAAGTACCCATATCGGCAGTTTTTTATTTTCTGCCAATATGGGTAAACAATTACATATTCAAAATTTCCCAAAGCTCCGGAGTCAGGTACTTCTTAAGAAGTCCATCTGCATCTACATCACCGAACCCACCATAAAATTCTTCTGCAACGCCTCCCGCAATCGCCCCGAAAGTATCTGAGTCACATTCCAGGGAAAAGACATTGCGAATGAAGCTCTCGTAATTGCTGCTCTCATAGAAGCATCTCATTGCTGCCGGCACTGATCCCTGGCAGCTCTCATTCCATTTATAGCGTGGTCTGATATCATCAAGACTGTAGGCAATGCTGTACTCATAGTCAGACTTTGGATACTGCTCAAGCACGTAATCATAGATTTCCTGCTTGCTTTTTCCTTGCCTTGCCATCCAGATGCATGTTGAGGTCACAACTGCTCCTTTTATCCCTTCAGGGTGATTGTGCGAAACTGCAGCCACTTCCTCAGCCTTTTTCTGCATCTCATCATAATCATCATAGAACTCTCCGACAAAAGAGGTTCTCATAGCTGATCCATTTCCCCAGCTGTTATAGGGTGTATGATCTTCGCCATTGATCCAGTTGTAGAATCTTCCACCATAACCACAAAAGGGGTATTCACGACCAACAGATACCATGGTATCTACAAGATCAGCCCCAGCCATTAAAGCTTTCTTTATAGCCAAAGTCATCACTGAATCATCGGTAAATCCAATTGCATCTCCTGCTGTCAGCGGTACATTCTTCCAGTCCAGATTCTTTGGCCTGTCAAACTCATACTGTGCTCCAAGTATATCGCCTAAAACTGCTCCTTTTACTGCCATCTCTATTACCTCCTGACCTTTCTGCTATTTCCACGTCTCTGATAATCTGCATTGATATCTTCATCCCATGCGCTCTCATTAAGACACTCATCCATTTCAAATGCACTATCCGCCATCATCACAGAGCACACAGCCTTGGAAACACATGCATATACAATGCCGGTTCCTTCACTATCACTTACATAATTAACTGCCCTGTCCCTGCGGATTCCGTACTTCTGGGCCTCTGCATAAGCATCAATATTGGCTCCGATAAAGATGAATTCCCAGCCATATTTCTTTTGCTGACGCTTAACCATCTTTTCAATCTTATCACGAGAGTACTTGCTGCTGGCATTCTCCATACCGTCTGTAGTAATAACTACGATAGTCTTCTCCGGCCTGTTCTCTTCACGTGCGTACTTGTGAACGTTACCGATGTGGTGGATAGCTCCGCCAACTGCATCAAGAAGAGCTGTGCAGCCTCTTACATAATACTGCTTGTCAGTCATCTTCTCGATCTTTTCAATCGGCACTCTGTCATGAATTACCTCGCAAACATCGTCAAAAAGAACTGTAGATACAACTGCCTTCTCTCCGGTCTTTTTCTGCTGCTCCATCATAGAGTTGAAACCACCGATGGTGTCTGCTTCAAGTCCGCCCATTGATCCTGATCTGTCCAGTATGTAAACAATCTCTGTATATCCCTTTGCCATATCTATTACCTCACCTTTCGCATAATCTCTGGTCTGTCAGCTCACCACCTCCGCAGCGCTACGGATGCAGTTGAGCTGTTTCCTTTGTTCTGATGTAATAATACCTTTTGGCAAAAGAAAAATGGTCAACCCGAAGGCGACCATTTAAAAACTACTTGGATAGCGGCTCCAGGCCGTAATCGAACAGTACAATATCAATCTTTAATACGCTGTATTCTTCCTTACGGATGAAGTACTCAACGACCTTATCCGTCTGGGATATTGGAGAAAGAGCATATCCAGCAAGCCGCAGGAAGTCAACAGCCTCATCCAGGTTAAGCCTAAGCCCCACTGCCAGAGCCAGAACCTTTTCTTTTGAAGGATTGACCTGACCTTTTATAAGCTTTGAAAAATACTGTTTGGATATATTTGCTGCAGCATAGACCTCAGAGTTCTTAAGGCCTTTCTTGTTGATCATCTGCTGAAGGTGCTTGGCAAAAGAATCGGTATAGATGTCTTTTAGTTCATCCTCAAGACTTGACTCCTTAGGCATTGCCACACTAGCGCATGCCATGGGCTGCATGGCTTCTTCAGGAAGAGCTCCGATAATGTCTTCATCTTCCAGCTCTTCTGCTATATCATATTTTGAGTCAGACTCATAGTTAGAGGATTCATCTACTTTCCCCGGTCTTCCCAGTTGACTGATGGAACCAAATAATCTATCATTTCTGTACTCTGCTTCCAAAGTCTCAGATACATAGTCATCATCGATAAAGCTCTTTACATCATCAAAGAGCCTTCCGGAAATGTCAGTGGCCTTCTTCCCAAAAACCACCAGGATTATTTCCATCTCATGGTCTTCAAGAAACCTGGTAAAAGAGCTGACAGCTATATCAAGTCCAAGTTCCTTGGGAAAACCATATGTTCCAGTGGCAAGAAGCGGAAACGCTATGGACTTACAGCCCGTATCGTAAGCCATCTGCAGCGACTTATCATAGCACTGTCTAAGAAGCTGCACCTCGTCATGTTTTCCACCATCCCACCAAGGTCCACTGGCGTGAATGATATACTTGGCATCTAGGTTAAACGCAGGCGTAATCGCAACTTCTCCTGGCTCAAGATTTCCAATCTTCTTTCTCTCCTCAAAGAGCTGTTCTTTCCCTGCGGCATTATATATCGCAGAGTCCACGCCATCCCCAATAGCTACCGATGGATTGGCTGTATTAACGATAGCATCTGCTTTTACTTTTGTTATATCTGCTCTGATTATTTGAAACGGCATGTCAACATCTCCTACGGGTTGCACCTCTTGCAAGGATTCTTTCCTTCACTTATTTTCCTTATCCTTCAACATAGCGTCTCTTATGGCCATAGCAATGACCTCATCAGGCGCCCTCTTTACAGCGTCAGCCTTTGGGCTGTTTTTTATTCTAATTTTCGCCTTTCCGGATACTGCTGGCAGCTTCTTATTTGAATCCATATCCTATCCCCCAAAACAAAAGGAATGCTACTACTATTATATCAGTAACATTCCTCATTGGTTCGTATTATATGCATAGGCATTGAACTCTGTTGTATTGCCCTTGTATGTCTTAAGGGCTTCTATCTCAGGAGAAAGAGCTGCCGCTGAGTTAGTTGTTACCGAAGCTTTGGCCGTAGTTGTTGCAGCTGTAGTACTTGTTGAAGTTGAAGCATCAAGTGATGCAGGATGGCACTTTGAGCATGCTCTAAATCCTTTATCCACAGCATTCTGTAATGTAGTTGCTATTTTACTTCTTCTAAGGCTGGCACATCCATCAGCATGATAGCATTCCCCTGTTTTAGTAGTCCTTAAGCTGCCTGTATTCATCATCTGCGCTTATATATGCTCCAGCCTTACCACTTAAATACTGCAAGCCTGTTGTTGATATTTTTGCCTACGATAGCAAACAGCTTTCCGCGTATTGAGTACTTCTTCATCTCTTCGTTATAACTTGTCTCTGACACAAGGCTCATCCTTGGTTCAAGGGCAAGATATTCACGTCCTGACTTTGTTCCCCATCCGAAAGTGGCATTGGTATGTTTCACAGCATCGTGATGGCTTCCATTCTTTTCCAGGAACGGTGAATGAAGCTCTGCAAGAAGGTATCCATGCTCAAAGCTGTCACAGAGCATATTGATACATGTCTTCACCTGGTCTTTGGAAAAATACTCAAGAACTCCCTCCATGACAATGATTGTCATATCACTCTTAGGAAGCTGCCTGGTCCACTCTCCATCAAGTGCACTTCCATCCAGCATTGTGCATCTGTCCCTGTCAGAGTACACCTTGCGTCTTTTCTCTATCTGGTCCGGAAGATCCACGTCAAACCAAGTGATTCTGCCATTGTCCACCTGAGAATACTTATCATCAAAGCCACATCCAAGATTAATACACAGAGCATCAGGATACTTATCAATAAGTCTCTTTAACTCATTCCTGTACAGTATCGTCCTGGCAACTACCCCCTCATGTGATAAAAAGGGATCATATTTACTGACATCAACTCCAAGCGCATCAATGATCTCTTTTGCCTTAAGATCAATTATCCTGGCATTAGGTCTTGCTGTCTCACTTGCCTTTATTGCAAGCGGTATAAGCGCTGTTTCCTGTACATCTCCAAAAGTTAGCTCCATTGTTCACTCCTCCTTTAAATGTTAGCGATCGCTAACTTGTGATCGTAAAACCACCTTTTCCCACATAACGCTAGGGATTCCCGGCAAAGTTCCAAATATCTTTCATATTCACCCCATCAAACTTATGAACATCCCTACAAGAACCGCAGGGATCAGTGCAAATACCAGTCCCGGAAATATAGCTCCTTTTAGATGAAACCACTTCTGATGGTAAGCTTCATCCATATGTTCTGTGCCCTCAAGCCTGAACATCTTCATGTTTGCAAATAATATCCAATCAAGAAAAAAAGTATCATACGCTCCAATCCATACCATTAACCCAAATGCAATCGCGAACCCTTGCCAAAATGTAACTGCTCCAGCCAGCTTTGCGCATATGATAAGAATCACTGTAAACAGTATTATCCCGCAAGATTTTGCCATCACAACCTTTTTGGACTTGTAAGATACATCCACTCTTTCGTGAGTCTTAAAGTATTCCTCCTGTATATCCGGAGGATAGTTATGTATGCATTCAGGGCTGTATATCCTATCCCCATGATAGGTCGCAAAAAGAATTGTCGTAAATAATCCTGCAAATACTATCGCCTCAACTACAAATACGTACCAGACCATCCACGTGCTCCTCCTATGTTTTCCTTTTAATAAATGATACCACCATTTGTTAGCAATTGCTAACCTTGTATTATAATTTATACCTATCCTGCTGGTCTCTGTTCTCAGCATAGGCTATTCCTCTTCCCATCCCTTACATACATCACACCAACCTTGTGTATCAGTAACCCTTTCAAGTTCATCAGGAGTAATCTTTACCGAAGTAAACTCATTTCCTCCTGCGGGATGTACATATTCAAATCTCTTCATAGAAACATCGAGCCATATCGGTATATCTTTTGGCACTGCAAAAGGACACACCCCACCAGGCTGAAAACCGGTTATATCAGCAACCTGTTCTCTTGGTATCATATGTGGCTTAGTATGAAACACAGACTTAAACTTGGAGCTGTTTACCTTACCATCGCCTGCCATTACAACAATCACAGGCTTATCATCCACAATAAAAGACAGCGTCTTTGCAATCTCAGGTTCTGTACATCCTATCTGCTGTGCGGCATGTTCAACAGTATCTATTGTTTCAGAATGTTCTGTAAGTCTGTCACCCAGCCCGTTATTATCTAGAAATTTCTTAACTTTAGCATTTATCATATTATTCTCACTTTCCGTTATTAAGTGTAGCATTCATGCTTCCAAGTCGATAGCCCTTCATATCAATAGTAACAAACTTGAATCCTAAATCTGTAAATCTTTTATAGACTGATTCTCTTCTGTTATCTCTTCTCCATATACGAATCTTGATGCAAGACATGCATATGCTGGTTTGCTCCAGGTAGGAAGCCCCATTGCTTTCGAGATTATCCTTATTTCATTTTTTCTAAGGCCGGCCTCACGAAGCGGGTTAACTCTGCAAATAATATGTTTTATTCCACGCTCCTCACAAAACTTAGTAG
>CAMVJI010000056.1 GCA_947167765.1 uncultured Butyrivibrio sp.
GCATCCAAATGTTACCTTTAAATCTCCTGCCCACTGCAGGTTCTCCTAAAAGATCAGCCTCATTGATGCACACATCAAATTCCATTTCATTACAGTTTATCCTCATGATATGTACATTCTCTCCAGTGTAGCTGTTTGTAACCTTCTTTGTATCGATCACTTCACCAAGAACTGAGTACTGATCACACTCAACACCGTATGGCATAAAGTAAGTATCTACAAGACTATAGATATCCTGCTTTCTTATCTTTTTTGAAAGGGTTGTATAAAGATCCATATCATCCAGAGTCAGTGATTCGATTGCTGTCTCATCACCTCTTCTGGCATTATTTATAAGTTTATTTCGATAGTTTAATTTCTTTTTGGCTGCTTCTTTTTCTTCTTCAGTCTTGGCAATTGGCATAAGAATCTGGCCCTTAACTGATAGCGCCGATAGATTAAGCGTTGTTCCTTTAATAGGGAACTTATCTTCATTTTCATACTTCACATATGGAATGATGTTCTGAAGATAGAAAATAAGTGTAACTCCAAGCCTTGGCTCATTACAGACTCCTGCGTAAGAATAAGTAGCAGCATGTCTTTCAACATTGAGGTCTTCTTCTGTACTGACAGCTGAAGGGATAAGGTATGGATAGTAATATTCATAAATGAACTTATCCTCTTCATCAAACTCGCCGCAGACCGCAAGACCTATACCATCAGCATAATCCCTGCAAAACTCTGCAAGCAGTATTCCCTCACTATTTGACACATAGGCTCTTTTATCTGAGTTCTGGATAGAACTTGTAATGAGGGTTGTGAGCTCTTTTCTATTTTTAATTTGTGAAAACCCCACGGCTCGCAAAAATTTATGCAAGGATATCTGCCTCTCTTATTACTTGTTATTTGGGATAAGAACTTCCTTACCTCCCATGTAAGGGCGAAGAACTTCAGGAATCTTAACTGATCCATCAGCCTGAAGGTTGTTCTCAAGGAATGCGATAAGCATTCTTGGTGGTGCAACAACGGTGTTGTTAAGTGTATGAGCAAGATAGTTTCCATCCTTGCCCTTGATCCTGATCTTAAGTCTTCTAGCCTGAGCATCTCCAAGGTTTGAGCAGCTACCAACTTCGAAGTACTTCTTCTGTCTTGGTGACCAAGCCTCTACGTCGCAGCTCTTGCACTTAAGATCTGCAAGGTCTCCAGAGCAGCACTCAAGAGTTCTAACTGGAATATCCAGGGATCTAAACAGATCAACTGTGTTCTGCCAGAGCTTGTCATACCATGTCTTGGAATCTTCTGGCTTACAGATAACTACCATCTCCTGCTTTTCAAACTGGTGGATACGGTAAACACCTCTCTCCTCAATTCCGTGAGCACCTTTCTCTTTTCTAAAGCAAGGTGAATAGCTTGTAAGTGTAAGAGGCATCTGCTCCTCTGGAATGATCTGATCGATAAACTTACCGATCATTGAATGCTCAGAAGTTCCGATGAGGTAAAGGTCCTCACCCTCGATCTTGTACATCATTGCTTCCATCTCAGGGAAACTCATAACACCTGCTACAACATTTCCATGAATCATGAAAGGTGGTACGCAGTATGTAAATCCTCTGTCGATCATGAAGTCTCTTGCATAGCTGATAACAGCTGAGTGAAGTCTTGCGATATCGCCCATAAGGTAGTAGAATCCGTTACCTGCGACTCTTCTTGCTGCATCGAGATCGATTCCAGCAAAGCTCTCCATGATATCTGTGTGATAAGGGATCTCAAAATCAGGAACAACCGGATCTCCATATTTCTGGATCTCAACATTTTCTGAATCATCTTTTCCGATAGGAACTGACTCATCGATGATCTGTGGAATGATCATCATCTTTCCTGTAACCTGCTCATCCAGTTCCTTCTGCTTTGCTTCAAGAGCTTCAAGCTCAGCAGCCTCTTTTGCAACTTCATCCTTAAGTGCCATGGCCTCATCTTTTTTGCCCTGTCCCATCAAAGCACCAATTTCTTTAGAAATCTTATTTCTATGAGCGCGGATCTCATCAGCCTTCTGCTGATTGCTTCTTCTCTCTTCGTCAAGCTTTATCACTTCGTCTACAAGTGGAAGCTTCTCGTCCTGGAATTTTTTCTTGATGTTCTCCCTAACTGCGTCAGGATTCTCTCTTAAGAATTTAATGTCGATCATTGTGATCTCCTCCAACTTAATATATTTTAATCAATTTAATTTTATGCTTTTTATCTTCTGTTTGTGCTTTCAAGTGCCTTGTCCAGTGCTTTCTTTTCTTCTCCAGACAGTTCGACATCAGCAACTCCTGCATTTATATCTTTTGCATAAGAGTAGTTCAGACCATCTGTGCTGTGTACTGAATTAAGTAAAAATCCATTGTCATTCTCATCCAGCATACACAGAGCAAAGCTAAGTTTTCCTCCGCTCTGATTGAAAGCATCATACTTCTCAAGACCAATCTTCTGAAAAGTGTTATTCATACGTCTGTTTATATCGATGATGTCTTTTCTGTTTTTGTCGTTCTCAGCCCTTATCATTCTGTTGTCATGGAAAAGACCTACTATCTCATCCTCAAGTGAAGAAGCTTCTTTTCCCTTCATGAACTTATTGTACTTCTTTTCAAGTTTTCGAAACTTTGAATTAGTGATAATGAAAAGTACAAAGAGAGCTATAACAAGAACAACTAATGCGATGAATAATATTCCAGGATCAAGACTCCCCAGTCCTATTGCAGATAAAATATTGCTGTTCATTTCTCCCCCCTGACGATTACTCTTTACACAATCTGTTTATTATCTTTTCAAGATCATCGTTGTTATAAAACTCGATCTGGATAACGCCTACTCCATCACCCTTAGAAGTAACCTCAACTTTTGTACCAAGAGCCTGCTTGCACTTTTCTGATACATCTGCATATACTGCATCAATACTTGGATTGGCCTTGGTCTGAGTTTTCTTCTTTGGTGTTTTGCCAAGACTCTTTACAAGCTTTTCAGTTTCACGAACACTAAGGTTGCTATCAAATACCTGCTGAGCAATCTCTTCCTGATCAGCATCATTTGTTATAGACAAAAGAGCTCTCGCATGTCCTGCGGTAAGCATCTCCCCAATTACCATGTCTTGAACTTTCTTGGTAAGCTTTAAAAGTCTCATGGAGTTTGTTACATATACACGGCTCTTGGAAATCTTTTCCGCTACCTGGTCCTGTGTATAACCATGATTATCAATGAGCTGTTTAAAAGCAAAAGCTTCTTCAATAGGATTGATACCTACACGCTGCAAGTTTTCGATGATGGCTATTTCAGCAATTTCTTCATCAGTAAGATTCTTAACTACTGCAGGAACTTCCTTAAGTCCTGCCTTTCTTGCTGCTCTCCATCTTCTCTCACCAGCTACGATCATGTACATTCCATTTCTCTTAGTTACAAGAAGTGGTGTAATGATTCCGTGCTGTTTGATGGAATCTGCCAGTTCAAGAAGATCGTCTTCGTTGAATGTCTTTCTTGGCTGATCCTTGTTAGGTTCAACTTCTGTTATCTTTAAGTTCTGTACCTGTCCCTCTGCTGGTTTAACCTTGCTGGATGATACTTCCTCATCTTCTCTTTTTGTTGTTGGGATCTTAGCTGGGATTATAGAATCAAGTCCCTTTCCAAGTCCTCTCTTTGCACTCTTAGCTGCCATTATATCCTCCGGATAATATTAGAATTTTCTATCTATAACTTCTGCTGCAAGAAGTCTGTATGCCTCTGCACCTGCTGACTTAGGTTCATATAGGTTGATTGGCATTCCATAACTTGGTGCTTCTGCAAGACGAATATTTCTTGGGATGATTGTCTTATATACATTCTCTTCAATATGCTCTTTAACGTTCTCAACTACCTGAAGAGAAAGATTTGTTCTTGAATCAAACATTGTGAAGACTACACCTTCCATTTCCAGATCTGGATTAAGTCTGTCCTTCACAAGATTGACTGTGTGAACTAACTGGCTAAGTCCTTCAAGAGCATAATACTCACACTGTATTGGAACAAGAACTGTATTAGCTGTAGTCATAGCATTGACTGTCAACATACTAAGAGATGGTGGGCAGTCAATTATTATAAAATCATAATTATCTTTTACACTGCTGATTGCATTCTTAAGAATAAATTCCTTGTCATCTGCATCGATAAGTTCTATCTCTACAGCTGCAAGATTTACATTTGATGGAATGATATCTACATTCTCACATACATCTTTTGTGATTGCTTCATCTGTAGTTATCTCTCCAATAAGCAGTTCATAGATGGTATTCTCAAGTTCATTTTTATCAAGTCCCAGACCACTGGTTGTATTACCCTGTGGATCAGTATCAATAACAAGAACCTTCTTTCCTTTTTCACCAAGAGCTGCTGAAAGATTGATAGAGGTTGTAGTCTTACCTACTCCACCCTTCTGGTTTGCTATCGCAATTACTCTTCCCATATTTCCTCCACTCTACTCAAAACGCTATATTGATTGTATCACAATTTATAATCTATAGAATAAAATAACTTATATTTTTACCCTGGTACTAGATATAGGGATTCAAATTTGTTTCACTAAAATATACAATTATTATCTTTAAAAATGTTTCACGTGAAACTTCCACAATATCTTGGGCATTAATGTTTCACGTGAAACAATTATTAGTATGACAAATTGTTCTGAATTTGAATGTTTCACGTGAAACAAATAAATCTATAAATCAATATTTAGGATAATGGTTGCTTAGATGGTGTACCAGCTTTGCGAGGATATTTCTTAGATGTAGCTTCAACCTTATCTACTATACAGATAGTTCTGCTTACATCTGAGTCTGGTAAAAGAAATTCTTCTGAAGATACAAGCTTTCCTCCCAGAAGATGAAGTGCACCTTTTGCAGCCTTAAGTTCATCCTGAGCTTTCTCACTCTTATAAGCGATGAACTTACCACCCACCTTTACATATGGAAGACAATACTCAGATAAGGTAGACATATTTGCTACTGCTCTTGATACTGCAATATCAAAACTCTCTCGAAGTGTTCCCTGTTTAGGAGCACAATGATCTTCTGCTCTACCATGTATTGTTTTTATAGAACCCTGATTACTTAGTGATAACTCATCAATAACTTCATTTAAAAAATTCAGCCTCTTGTTAAGTGAATCCAAAAGAGTAACATTTAAATTTGGAAATACTATCTTAAGTGGTATACCTGGAAAGCCAGCTCCTGTTCCAATATCTATAAGAGAATAATCTGATGATGTAAAATCAAAATACTTATAACTTGATATGCTATCTACAAAATGAAGTTTGCATACATCATCAAACTCAGTAATTGCTGTAAGGTTCATAACCTGATTCCACTTGATCAGTAGTTCAAAATATATATCAAACTGCTGAAGTTGTTTATCAGATAGTTCTATACCAAGAGAAGAAAAATCTTTTATCATCTGCTCATATTTAGTTCTCATTGGATTGTCCTCTTCTTAATGAATCAAGGTAAATAACAAGTACTGTAATATCTGCAGGATTAACTCCACCAATTCTTGATGCCTGTCCAATATTAGTTGGTCTGAACTTTTCAAGTTTCTGTCTGGCTTCAAGTCTTAGGCTTGATACATCTTCGTAATCAATATCAGCTGGTATTAATTTCTTTTCAAGCTTTTTAAACTGCTCTACCTGACGAAGCTGTCTAGTGATATAACCTTCATATCTTATTGTAATCTCAACCTGTTCTTTTACTGCTGAAGGAAGCTCTTCTCTATCTGGATCGATCTCAGCAATATTGTCATAGTTAAACTCAGGTCTGCAGATAAGCTCTGCCAAAGATGTTGCAGTCTTAAGTGGAGTTGAATCATTCTTTTCCAGGAATGATTGTATTGTAGGATTAGCTCCAACTTTAGTATTTTTAAGTCGGTCGACTTCTTTATCAATAAGTTCCTGTTTATTTAAAAGAGCATCATACTTCTCTTTACTGATAAGACCAACTTCATATCCTTTTGCCCTAAGTCTAAGGTCTGCATTATCTTGTCGAAGTAGGAGCCTGTATTCAGCACGAGATGTCATCATCCTGTAAGGTTCAAGGTTCTCTTTTGTGACAAGGTCATCAACTAATACTCCGATATATCCCTCAGACCTGTCTATTGATAAAGGCTCTTTTCCAAAAATCTCCATGGCAGCATTAACACCAGCATATAAACCTTGCGCTGCTGCTTCTTCGTAACCACTACTGCCATTAAACTGTCCAGCAGAAAATAGACCATATATCTTTTTTAGTTCCAAAGTTGGATGTAGCTGACCAGGACAAAGGCAGTCATACTCAATAGCATAAGCGCTCTTTACAATCCTGCAATTTTCAAGTCCAGGAACTGTTCGATACATAGCAATCTGAACATCCTCTGGAAGAGATGAACTCATTCCATCTATGTACATCTCATTTGTAAAGGTACCTTCAGGTTCAACAAATACCTGATGTCTCTCATGATCAGGGAATTTAACAACCTTATCCTCAATAGATGGACAATATCTAGGACCAACACCTTCGATAATACCTGCATATATAGGTGATCTGTCTATGTTATTTCGTATTATTTCATGTGTCTTTTCGTTTGTATATGTTAACCAGCATGATACCTGTGGTCTTTGTACATCTTTAGGATCAGTATCAAAAGAAAAAGGAATAACCGGATCATCACCAAACTGCTCGGACATTTTTGAATAGTCCAAAGTCTTACCATCCATTCTTGCTGGTGTTCCAGTTTTAAATCTTCTAAGTTCTATTCCTGCTTTTAGTAGTGATTCTGATAAAAGGTTTGAAGGCTGAAGTCCATTTGGTCCGCTATAGGTTATTGCTTCTCCTGTTAGACATCTGCTCTTAAGGTATGTTCCAGTACAAAGGATAACTGCCTTAGCCTCATATATGATTCCAGAAAAAATCTTTACGCCAGTGATCCTTCTTTCATATCCCTGATTTTTCAATTTTTCATCAGTGATGTCCTCATATAAAAGTTCAGAAACTTCAGCCTGCTTAACTGTGAGATGGTCCTGAGCTTCAAGAACTCTTTTCATCTCTTTTGAATATTCCATCTTATCAGCCTGGCAGCGAAGTGAATGTACAGCAGGACCTTTAGAAGTATTGAGCATCTTGGACTGTAAAAAAGTTTTATCAATTACTTTTCCCATCTCTCCGCCAAGAGCATCAATCTCTCTTACCAGATGTCCCTTTGATGATCCACCGATATGTGGATTACAAGGCATAAAAGCAATGTTGTCAGCACTCATTGTAAATATATAAGTTTCAAGGCCAAGTCTGCTACATGCAAGAGCAGCTTCGCATCCAGCATGTCCAGCACCAACAATTGCTACATCAATTTTCTCTCTAACTTCAACCATAAATCATTTACCCATACAGAACTTTGAAAAAATTTCTTCTACAAGATCATCTCCTACTTCCTGACCGATGATCTCTCCAAGAGAAGAATATGCATTGCTAAGATCAATAGTATAAAAATCTTCCGAAAGATCTTTTTCAATACTATCAACAACAAGTTTTAAACTATCAAGCGCTTCTTCAAATAATTTCTTATGACGAAGGTTTGTAATATAGATTTCCTGCTTTGGAGCAATCTCACCATTAAAGAAAATGTCAGTAATGGAGCGCTTTAGCTCATCCAAACCCTCTCTATTCAATAAAGAAGTTGTGATGATAGGAAAATCTATGTTATTACTACCTGAAAATAGCATAGGAAGGATATCTTTTGATATTTTAATAGCAGTGGTAAGATCGTTTTTATTCAATATAACAATAGTCTTCTTACCTTCGCATAGTTTAAAGATATCTTTATCTATGTCTTCAATATCAGATGTAGAGTCCAGGACATAAAGGCAAAGGTCCGCTTCAGCAATTTTTTCTTTTGCCCTGTCTACTCCGATCTTTTCAATAAGATCTTCAGTTTCTCTTATTCCAGCAGTATCTATAAGATTTAGAACAATATCATCAAGACGAACTGTCTCTTCAATAACATCTCTCGTAGTTCCAGCAATGTCTGTAACAATTGCCCTGTCACTTCCAGAAAGCGCATTTAAAAGAGATGACTTTCCAGCGTTTGGCTTTCCAATGATAACAGTTTTGATACCATCTTTTCTTATGATGCCTTCATCTGCCGAAGTAAGAAGCTTTGATATTTTATCTATCATTGGAAGTATCTTACTTTTTAGCTCAGATGAAAAACCTGTAAGATCATAGTTTTCCGGATCATCCAGTGCAGATTCAATATATGCCATCTGATATAATATATCTTTTCTTAGAGAAACGACCTCATCATATATGTTTCCAGAAAGCTGGGCTCTTGAACTTTCAAGTGCAAATGTGCTCTGAGCTTCAATAATATCCATGACAGCTTCTGCTTTTGTCAGATCTATCCTGCCATTTAAAAAAGCTCTCTTAGTAAACTCTCCTGGTTCAGCAAGTCTGCAACCATTCTTCAAAAGAAGGGATAAAACTTCATTCATTACCAGCATTCCGCCATGGGAATTGATCTCGATCACATCTTCACAGGTATATGAATGAGGAGCTTTCATAAAAGAGATCATAACTTCGTCAACAATTCTGTCACCATCAACAATATATCCATATCTTATGGTGTTGGGCTTATGTCTTATTAAATCTCTTTCCTTTTTTCCGGAAATATAAAGTTTGTCACAAATAGAAACTGCGTCCTTACCACTTACTCTGATAATACCAATACCAGCATCAGTCATAGCGGTTGCAATAGCACATATTGTGTCATCATTAAAACTTCTAAGTACGTTTCCCATAGTATGTTTACCTAAACAAAACCCCTCAAGACAAATCTCGAGGGGTATCTAGTTAAGATTATTTCTTTAAAGTAACAACTACTCTTCTGAAAGGCTCATCACCTTCACTGTGAGTTGTAACATATCTGTCGTTCTGAAGAGCTGAGTGAATGATTCTTCTCTCATAAGGATTCATTGGCTCAAGAGCAACTGACTGTCTTGTCTTCTTAACCTTAATTGAAATATTCTTAGCAAGGTTCTCAAGAGTAGCTTTTCTTCTTTCACGATAATTCTCTGTATCAACTTTTACATGGATATAATCCTGAACATCTCTGTTGACTACCAGTGAAATGAGATACTGGAGTGAATCAAGAGTCTGTCCCCTCTTACCGATAAGGACTCCCATCTCTGCTCCGCTAAGTTCAACATCGAGAATGTTCTCTGCTGCATTGAACTTGGTATCTACCTTTACTTCCATCTTCATAGCATCGAAGACTTCTTTTAAGAAAGCGTTTGCTTTTGCAATAAGTTCGTCGCCATTTACATCTGACTTCTTTACTTCTTCTTTCTTATCTTCTTTAACTACTTCTTTTGTTTCTTTCTTAACTTCGCTCTTTACTTCCTTTGGTGCTGGAACTTCTTCCTTTACAGGTTCAGCATTTTCTTCTTTGATCCTGGCCTTTATAATTGCTGGCTTACTTGCAATTCCTAAGAATCCTGAAGAACCGTTTGAAATAACTTCATAGTCAAGTCTGTCGCTTGTTACCATAAGTGTTTCGCAAGCTTCAGTTATTGCATCATCCACATTTTTTGCGGAAAATTCCTGGTATTCCATATTTCCTCCTCACAAATGTTACTTATTTTGTATTCTGTTCGTTAAACTCTTTTACCATATTTGCTTTTGCTAAAAGAGAATCTTTTCTGATGTTCTTATTAGCGTAAACATCCTGTGCGTTCTTAAGCTGTTTTTCTTTCTCAGCTTCACTGATTGAAGAATTCTTAACAGTATTAAGATCACCACTTCTTGTTGAAAGATTAGCATAAAGGTTCATCTGCTTGGTAGACTTCTGCTTTTCAAGCTTCTCTTTATACTTAGCTGTGTTCTTGGCAATCTCAGCGTCAATGTCAATCTTATCAATGTGCCTGTTGATAACAACCTGCTGGATTGATCTTACTACAGCACCTGCAATCCAGTAGATACCCATACCTGCAGGAAGACTTAAACAGAAAACCGCTGACATGATAGGCATCATAAGGTTCATTGTCTTCATGGACTGCTGCATCTGAGCTGTTGGATCATTAGGATCAACCTTACCATTATCATTTGTAGCCTGTGGCATAAGCTTTACGTTGATCCACTGTGTAAGAGCTGCAAGCAAAGGAACAATAACTCCTCCGATAAGAAGAAGGAAGTTCTTGTCAGCAAATGCAGTCTTCATTGTATACATAGGTGTATCACCAATGTTAAGACCAAGGAAATTGTTAAATCTAAGAAGTGCTGTGTGAGTGTTCTCAATTGATGCTGTCAATGAAGGGAACTGTGCTGTTAAGCCGCTCCAGTCTGCAGATGAAGCCTTGTTGAGAACATCAATAAATGTATTCTTGATATAAGTAGTATCACCTGCAGTAAAAGCTGCATCTGTGAACTGCTTCTTAAACTGACTGGCACTTGAAAGATTCTGCAAAAACTCTGCAGCTCCAGTTGTAGCCATAAGATCCTCTACAAGTGGAGAAAAAGAATCTTTTACAATATTAACGTAAGCAGGAATTGAATAGATAACACGGTAAAGAGCAAACAGGATTGGCATCTGGATAAGAAGCTGAAGACAACTACCTGTCTGTGATACGCCGTATTTAGCATAGACCTCTTTTGTCTCCTGCTGCATTGCAAGCATGGAGTCGTTATCTTTCTTGCCCTTGTACTTGTCCTGAATGGCTTTAAGCTCAGGACTCATCTTGCTCTGAAGCTTAGAAAACTTCTGCTGTTTGTATGTCAAAGGCAAAAGACATAAATAAATTACAATAGTGAAAATAATGATAGCAAGACCAATGTTTGGAATACCGATAGCATTTAAAACATTGAAAATGCCATTCATAAGATGACCGAGCAGCCAGGCTACTGGTCCTACAATTCTACCCTGATACTGGGTAAGTAAAACTCCCGTCAAAATATACCTCCTCAAATCAGATACTAATTACCCGAAATTTATGGAACCGGATCATAACCACCACTTGAAAATGGATTACACCTGAGTATCCTCCATGCAGCAAGCAGTCCCCCTTTAATGGCTCCATACTTTTCTATTGCTTCCAGTCCATACTCAGAACATGTTGGTATGTATGGACATTTTGTTCTCTTTAATGGAGAAATGTACTTTCTATAAAGCTTGATCAAAAAAATTAAGATATGTTTCATCTTAAACACCGCCATTTTTTCTTATGCGGGCCTTCCCTGCCAGGCTAAGTAAAGACTCCTCAATATCAAAATATGTGGCGTCCTGCGCACAGGCTCTGGCAACGACTACTATGTCCAAACCACTATTGAACATATCTTCATGTAGTCGGTACGATTCTCGAACAAGTCTTGCAAATCTGTGCCTTACAACACTGTTCCCAACTTTTTTACTACATGAAATCCCCAGCTTGTTACAAGAAGTCCCATTTTCCCACACATACATTACAATAAATTTATTGGCAAAGCTCTTGCCATTCTCATAACAGTTACGGAAATCATTTGTCTTTTTCATTGAATCTGAAAAAAGCATCTTATTATCCTTTATATAAGGAATAAAAATTATCAAGATGAAAAAAGGTCACATATCTGTGACCTTTAAAATCATGCTGATAATCTCTTTCTTCCCTTAGCTCTTCTAGCAGCAAGAACCTTTCTGCCGCCCTTAGTAGCCATTCTAGCTCTGAAACCATGAACTCTGGCTCTCTGAAGCTTATGAGGCTGGAATGTCATCTTCATATTAAAAACACCTCCTTCTTGAACAGACTAACCTTTTATTAAAAGGTCCATTAAATGAGATAATGATCTCAAAATTGTCAATTGATTACATCCTGTGTGGAAAAAATCTTTATCATTATAATAGATAAAAAGGGCTTGGTCAAGCCATTAATCCAAGTATTTTAAATGAAAAAATAATTTATATTTTTTTGAAAAAATAATAACCCACATATAGTGGAATAAAAAATTATCCACACCAAAATGTTGATTTTGTGGATAACTTGTGAATAATTATTTTTCATTAAAAGATATCCACATTTTTTCTGGATTTTGTGGAAAAAGCTGTATATAAAATGAACTTAATTTTCAAAAAATCCAGTATTTAAGCCATTTATCATGGTAGATATTTAATAGTGGAAAATAGGTAGTTTTTCCACAACCATAATTATAAATCATTTTTACACCGATTTAAAAAAAAGTTATCCACAATTTCAGTCTGTTTGATATTTAAGGGCTTTTAATATAAAATAGAACAAGTCTAAATTTATGCTTTGTTGGGGTTTTTTTATGCAATCATCTAATGAAATCGTTGAAAAATTAAAGGAAAATTGGGAGTCAATCAAAGTTACCATCAAAAATGAAGCCGGTATCACTGACATTTCTTATAAAACCTGGATTGATCCTCTTTCCGTCTATGGTTTTGAGGACAACACTATCAAGATCCTTATACCTTCAGACAATTCTTTCACACTTACTTATATAGTTAATCACTATGTTGATTTCTTTAAAGTAACAATCTCTGAGTTTTTAGAATCAATGGTAGACGTATCTTTTATTTTGAATAAGGATACTATTAATAATGAAGAAACACATGACAGTTTTTCATCAACAAGTGATGAAACCCAGTCATCATCTAATATTGTCTACGAACAGGCCAATCTAAATCCAAGATATAGATTTGATACCTTTGTCGTAGGTAGCAACAATAAGTTTGCTCACTCTGCTTCACTGGCTGTTGCTGAGTCACCTGGTATTTCTTACAATCCTCTTTTCTTATATGGAGGACCTGGACTTGGTAAAACTCATCTTATGCATTCAATTGGTCATTTCATTATTGAACACAATCCACGTGCTAAGGTTTTATATGTTACTTCAGAGCAGTTTACAAATGAAGTTATCGAATCGATCAGAAGCTCAAGAGCTGAGAACATGACAAGACTTCGTGAAAAATACAGAACTGTTGATGTTCTTATGGTCGATGACGTTCAGTTTATTATAGGAAAAGATGCAACACAGGAAGAATTCTTCCACACCTTCAATGCTCTTCACCAAGCTGGTAAACAGATAATCCTTTCATCTGACAGACCACCAAAGGAAATGGAAACTCTTGAAGAGAGATTCAGATCAAGATTCGAGATGGGTCTTATAGCAGATATCCAGTCTCCTGACTATGAAACAAGAGTTGCTATCCTTCGTAAGAACGCTGAAAACTTTGGACGCAGCATCGGTGATGATGTCATTGATTATGTTGCTTCAAACATCAAGTCAAACATCAGAGAGCTTGAAGGAGCTCTCACCAAGATCATTGCTCATTCAAGACTTAACAATGTAGAGATCACTTTAGACAACGCCAAGGATGCTCTAAAGGATATCATCTCTCCAGACACTACCAAGATCATCACTCCACAGCTTATCGTTGATACAGTTTGTGAACAGTACGGTATTAAAAAAGATGATGTAGTTTCTAAAAAGAGAAATGCTGAGATTGTTCTTCCTCGTCAGGTAATAATGTATCTTTGCAGAGAACATACTGATGCTTCTTTAGAAGAAATAGGAAAACTTCTTGGTAAAAAAGATCACACAACAGTTATGAGCGGAATCAGTAAGATAAAATCAATGATTCCAACAGATGAGGATCTTAATAAAAACTTAGATATCATTGTTAAGAAGTTAAATCCTTCTCTTTGATAAAAGATATTACCCACATATTGTGGATAAC
>CAMVJI010000057.1 GCA_947167765.1 uncultured Butyrivibrio sp.
TTTGACTGTGTCGTGATTCATTAAACCGGCGGAAATCATCCGCCGGTTTTTTGTGGTGCGCCTAGTTAACATTTTGACTGATTCCAAAAACAATGTAACATGGTAAAGAATGCATGAATAGGTTATTATAGTTCCAACAGTTGTTTTGGTTTTAAACAGGAGGGTTATATGATCGATCAGGAAATGAAGAAGGCAGTTCTTGATAACTTTGAAAAAGTCTTTGGCAAGAATGACAACGTCAAGGCATACTTTGCTCCAGGAAGGGTTAACCTTATCGGAGAACATACAGATTACAACGGAGGTCATGTTTTCCCATGTGCCCTTACTATTGGAACATACGGTGCAGTAGCAAAAAGAGATGACGACAAGATCCGTTTCTATTCCGTAAATCTTGACAGAACAGGGGTTGTAGAGACTTCTCTTTCAGATCTTGAGCCAAGTAAGGAAGCTGGATGGACCAATTATCCAAAGGGAGTTATCTGGGCATTTGCTGGCAGAGGAATGAAGCTTGATAAGGGATTTGACATGGTAATCTATGGCAACATTCCAAATGGTTCAGGACTTTCTTCATCAGCGTCTCTTGAAGTGCTTACAGGATTCATCCTAAGAGACCTTTATGGCTTTGACGTATCCAATCAGGATCTTGCCCTTATCGGTCAGTACTCTGAAAATAACTTCAACGGCTGTAACTGCGGAATCATGGATCAGTTTGCAGTTGCTATGGGTAAGGAAGGCAGCGCGATCTTCCTTGATACAGCCGATCTTTCTTTTGAATATGCACCAATAAGGCTCGATGGAGCTAAGATCATCATCGCCAACACCAATAAAAAGCACAAGCTCACTGACTCACAGTACAACGCAAGAAGAAGCATGTGCGAGGAGGCTCTTGCAATCCTTCAGAAGAGCCTTGATATCAAGGGGCTTGGGGACCTTTCAATCGAGGAATTTGAAGAAAACAAAGGTCTTTTGACTGACCCTGATATGCAGAGGAAGGCTAAGCACGCTGTATATGAAAACCAGCGTACAATAGAGGCTGTTAAAGCTCTTAAGGCTGGAGACCTTGAGAGATTTGGCGAGCTTATGAGACAGTCACACGAGTCTCTTCGCGATGACTATGACGTTACAGGCGTAGAGCTTGATACTCTGGCAGAGGAAGCCTGGAAGATCCCTGGAGTTATCGGTTCAAGAATGACAGGCGGCGGATTCGGAGGCTGCACTGTATCTATCGTCAAGGACGAGGCTATCGAGAACTTCAAGAAGGTGGTAGGCGAAAACTACAAGAAAAAGATTGGCTACGATGCTACTTTCTACACAGTTTCAATTGGTGGCGGCCCAGAGGTTATCTGATCATTGGTTTGGAGGAATATCATGAATTTTGATGCAGTTAAAAAGCTCGTAGCTTACGCGCTAAGGACTGAGCTTATAGAAAAAGAAGATATCATTTACGCTGTAAACAGCCTGCTTATCATATTGGGGCAGGATAGTGCAGAATTTGAGATTGATGAAATTGAGAAGCTCTCTGAAGGCATCGATAAGGCTGCTATCGATGACGGTACATATTTAGAGGGCGTGTTAAAAGAACTTGATGATTACGCTGCAGCAAATGGCCTTATCGAGAATGACAGCGTGGTATATAGGGATCTTTTTGACACAAAGCTCATGGGCGCACTGACAGAAAGACCAAGCGCTGTAATAAAGAAGTTTAACGAGAAATATGCAGTAAGTCCTGAAGCAGCTACAGAGTATTACTATAACTTCTCCAGAAATACTGATTACATCAGGCGCTATCGTATCTCCAAGGATATGAAGTGGACAGCAGAGACTGAGTATGGAGATCTGGATATAACGATCAACCTCTCAAAGCCCGAGAAGGACCCCAAGGCAATTGCAGCAGCAAGAAATGCCAAGCAGAGCGGCTATCCAAAGTGCCAGCTTTGTTGGGAAAATGAGGGATACTCAGGAAGAGTTGATCATCCAGCAAGAGAAAATCACAGGATAATCCCTGTAACTATCCAGAATTCAAAGTGGGGCTTCCAGTACTCTCCATATGTTTATTACAACGAGCACTGCATTGTGTTTAACTCCAGGCACATTCCAATGAAGATAGAGCACAATACCTTCTGTAAGCTCTTTGATTTTGTTAAGCAGTTCCCTCACTATTTTGTGGGATCTAATGCAGACCTTCCTATCGTAGGCGGATCGATCCTTAGCCACGACCACTTCCAGGGTGGACATTATACCTTTGCCATGGCGAAAGCTCCTGTTGAGAGAAGCTTTACAGTTAAAGGCTTCGAAGATGTTGAGAGCGGAATTGTTAAGTGGCCTATGTCTGTTATAAGGCTGTCTGCCAAGAACTCAGACAGAGTAATAGAGCTGGCGGATGTGATCCTTAATAAGTGGAGAGCATATACAGATGAGGCAGCCTTCATTTTTGCAGAGACTGATGGAACACCTCACAACACCATAACCCCTATTGCAAGAAAGAGGGGCGAAAACTATGAGCTTGATCTTGTCCTTAGGAACAATATCACTACTGACGAGCATCCTCTTGGGGTATACCATCCTCATGCGCAGCTTCACCATATTAAAAAAGAAAACATTGGACTTATTGAAGTAATGGGCCTTGCTGTACTACCTGCAAGACTTAAAAAAGAGATGGCAGACCTTAAGGAAGCTATCCTTAACGGAGCTGATCTTAGAGCTGATGAAGTCCTTGAAAAGCACGCAGACTGGGTGGATCAGTTTAAGACAAAATATGACAGCATAAACAAAGACAATATAGATGAAATAATCCAGAAGGAAATTGGAGAAGTGTTCATGCATGTCCTTGAAGATGCGGGAGTTTATAAGCGCACACCAGAGGGACAGGCTGCCTTTGACAGATTTGTAAGTAGCCTTTGATAAAAGAAAAAGCCGTGGAAGCGTAAGTCTTCCGCGGCTTAACTATTAGGTTTATTCAGGATCAGAATTATTATCCGAAGGCTCAAGGAGCTTTAGGATAGTGTTTCTACTGAGAGAATTAAGGCTGTTGGCGATGGGAACAAGACCATCAAGTTTTCTCTGGATCTCCTGCTCGTTCAGGCCAAGCTTGGTTTTATACATATCGATCAGAAGGCGATAAGTTGCTGTTATGTCAGTCCTGGTCTTAACAGCAAACTCAAGGACACTGGCTGCATCTTCAAAACGTCCTAAGGTGTAAAGAGCATCACCCCATTTCTGGAGTGCAATTACAAGAGCTGTATAGTTCTGGTCGTATTCAGTAAGGGCTGTGATATTGGCTGTTCCGTACTCAAGCTTAAGGTCTGTGTTGGTGATCCCGGTTAAGTTTACAATCTTTAGGTCCTTAAGGGCTGTAAGCTCATCCTCAATTGCCTGAAGATTTTCATCATCGCCAGCTGTTCCAAAGGGTAAAAGATCGTAAGGAAGGTGAACATATTCAAGGGTGTCGAGACTTTTTTTTCTGACGCTGTTAGAGCGAAGCTCCCTGTCCCAAAACTTTTCTTCTTTTTGTTCCTCTTTTCTGGAGACCAGACGGATCCTGATGTTGAACAGGACTATGAACAATATGAAGGTTGCTAAAAAAGGGAATTTCATCTATAATATCCTTTCAGTAAATCGTGGTTCATTCTATCTAATGATATCACATGGGGAAGTGTTATGAAAAAACAATTTAATTGTGCGGCATTTATTTTGCTTGCCATGCTGCTGATCCCGGCAGGAAAGGCCTATGCAGCAGAATCAGATGCCAGGAAGATAGCAAATGGTGTATATATCGGATCAGTTAATGTCTCTGGTATGAGCGTAACTGATGCTGAGACAGCGGTTTCTCAATTTGTTGATGAAGTATCCGCTGAGCAGATCACATTATCCGCAGGAGAGGGAAGAGAGACCTCTTTTACCGGCGAAGATATAGGACTTTACTGGAGCAACACCAGCATCGTTGAAGATGCATATGCCCTTGGACATCAGGGCAACATCATTAAGAGGTACAAGGCTCTTAAGGATCTTGAAAAGAACAACTATACATTTGATATAGAGTATGGCTATGAAAAAGAGCTGCTTGAAGGCATAGTTGCAAGATGCGCTGATGAGTATGACCAGGAGACCATAAACTATAACCTGAAAAAGACTGCTGACGGATTTGTTGTATCAGATGGTCAGACAGGATATCTGGTAGATCAGCCTGGATCAGTTTCAGCAATAGATGGCTTTATCCAGAGCGGCCTTGGTAAGGGACAGACAAGTGTTGACCTTATCGTTAAGGCAGACGAGCCCAAGGGAAGCGCTGAAGAGCTTTCCAAGGTAAGGGACGTTCTTGGAACATTTACAACAAGCTACAAGTCCTCAGGAGCTTCAAGAAGTGCCAACGTGGCAAATGGCTGCAGGCTTATAGATGGATCAACAATTTATCCTGGTGAGGAGTTTTCAGTTCTTGATACCATTACTCCATTTACAGAGGAAAATGGATACTTTCCAGCAGGCTCATATCTTAACGGACTTGTTGTAGAGAGTGTTGGCGGAGGAATCTGCCAGGTTTCAACAACACTTTACAATGCAGTTCTTTTAGCAGAGCTTGAAGTTACAGAAAGACATAACCACTCAATGATCGTCAACTATGTGGATCCTTCTGCAGATGCTGCCATCGCTGAGTCGGGCGGTAAAAACTTTAAGTTCGTAAACAGCACAGAACATCCAATTTATATAGAGGGTTATACTTCCTCAGACAAGCACATCACATTTACGATATACGGCGTAGAGACCAGAGATTCAGGTCGTCACGTTTCCTATAAGAGTGAAGTTTTGGAGACAACACCAGCTTCAGCGGACCAGTTTGTTACAGATCCATCTCAGAATGTTGGATATGTAGGAACCCAGTCAGCTCATCTTGGTTACAAGGCCCAGCTCTGGAAGATCGTTACAGAAAATGGTGAGACCACCAAGGAAGTGGTTAATTCAAGTAATTACAAGATGGTTCCCAAGATCATCACAGTAGGAACCGGCGGAGCAGATGCAACTGCAGTATCTCAGCTTCAGACAGCCATTGCAACAGGCGATGTTGGTACGGTCAAGGCCGTAGCTGGAGCTTTGGCAGCAGCAAGGACAGCAGCCGGAACAGAGGGCGAAGAGGCAGCAGCTCAGGCTGTAGGAGATGCAGTTGGAGCAGCTAATGCTCTTTTGCAGCAGCAGGCAGAAGCCGCTGACGCAGCAGAAGTTATTCAGACAGACTAATAGTTTTATTGGAGAGTTCATGAGGATAGGCAAGATAACTGAGAATGCACTTAAGCGCTCAGTTTTAAAGCAGTTAAGAACAGAATATAAAAACATTGAAAGCGCAGCTGTAGGGTCAGACTGCGCTTTTTCTTACGATAAAAAGACATTTAGCGCCACATTTCCCTTGGTGGCGGACGTCTCAGATGCAGGCTTTTATGCTGTGGTAAAAGTGGTAAACAGCTTAAAAGCTCAGGGAATTGTTCCAGACCATGTTACAGTTTCAGTTCTTTTGCCAGCTGATGCTGAGGAAAAAGAGCTAAAGAAAATAGTTGCTGATGCCATTGAAGGAGCGAAGGCAACTGGCACCATCTACGCAGGGGGACATGCTGAAGTTACAAGCGCTGTGACAAGACCTGTTGTTACTGCCACTGCAGTGGGATATCCTGGAGAAACCCCTGTATTTGACCGTAAACCAAAGGCAGGAGATACTCTGATCGTGACAGGCTTTGTTGCGCTTGAGGGTACTGCCATACTTGCAAAAGAAAAAAAGGAAGAACTTAAGAAGCGCTATCCTGTTCCTTTTATTGAAAAGGCTGAAAACTTCAAGGCTCTTTTGCCCATAGATAGTGAGGCTGCAGTCGCCATAAAGTCCGGCGTGAGCTCTGTTCATGATGTTTCCTCAGGTGGGATATTTGCTGCCCTTTGGGAAATGGCTGAGAGAGCAGGAACCGGACTTAGTGTGGATCTTAAGAAGATCCCCATAAGGCAGGAGACAATTGAAGTTTGTGAATATCTGGAGGTGAATCCGTATCTTTTAACATCTGGCGGAGCCCTTCTTATTGCATGTGACAATCAGGAAAAGATCATCGCACCCTTAAATGAAATTGGCATAAATGCAGTGGCCATAGGGTTTCTTAATGATGGTAATGACAGGGTCATCGTAAATGGCGATGAAAAGAGATTCCTTGAACTGCCACAGGCTGATGAGATTCACAGAATTCTTTTGTGAAACCTAAGATTTGTGTAGTATCATAGAGTTTATAAATATGAGATGGGAGAAAAAGATGAGTACTAGAGAAGAGATACTAAATATCATAGAGAAAAACAGCCGTATCGATGTCCATGAGCTCAGCGTTCTTTTGGGGGCTGAGGAGATCCTTGTGGCTAACGAGCTTAGAAGCCTGGAGGAAGAGGGCATTATCTGCGGTTATCACACCATGGTTGATTGGTCAAAGACCAGCATTGAGAAGGTCAATGCCCTTATTGAGGTAAAGGTTACTCCTCAGAGGGGCCTTGGATTTGACTCCATCGCAGAGAGGATCTACAAGTACCCGGAGGTTACAAGCGTATACCTTATGAGCGGCGGCTTTGATCTTATGGTCATCATCGAGGGAAAGACCCTTCAGGAGGTGGCTGGATTTGTAAGCAACAAGCTCTCAACCCTGGACACTGTCCTTAGCACAGCCACTCACTTTATTTTGAAAAAATATAAAGACCACGGAACGATCCTTACTAAAAAATATGAAGATACAAGGGAGATAGTTTCACCATGAGAAATCCCATAGGAAAAAAGGTGGTTGACATAAAGCCATCTGGAATAAGAAAGTTTTTTGATATTGTTCTGGAGACAGAAGGCGCAATATCCCTTGGTGTTGGTGAGCCGGATTTTGACACTCCCTGGCATATAAGAGACGAGGGTATTTACTCCCTTGAGAAGGGAAGAACCTTCTATACTTCAAACTCAGGTCTTAAGGAGCTTAGGACTGAGGTTTCCAATTACATAAAGAGGACCCAGGGAGTTACCTACGATCCTTTAAAAGAGATATTTATCACGGTAGGTGGTTCAGAGGCTATCGACCTGGCTCTCAGAGCTATGATCGATGAAGGGGATGAAGTCCTTATCCCTCAGCCCAGCTACGTATCATATGAACCCTGCGCAATCCTTGCAGATGCGGTTCCTGTAATAATTGAGCTTAAAGAGGAAAACGACTTCAGGCTTACAGCCCAGGAAGTTCTTGAGAAGGTAACAGATAAGACCAAGATATTAGTGCTTCCTTTCCCTAATAACCCAACTGGCGCCATTATGGAAAAGAAGGACCTTGAAGAGATCGCAAAGGTAGTCATCGAAAAGGACCTTTATGTAATTTCAGACGAGATATATGGAGAGCTCACTTATAGTGGCAAGCATGTATCTATTGTATCTCTCCCTGGTATGAAGGAGAGAACAATCCTTATAAACGGATTTTCCAAGGCTTACGCCATGACTGGCTGGAGACTTGGATACGCCTGTGGACCAGCTAAGATAATGGAGCAGATGATCAAGATCCACCAGTTTGCAATCATGTGTGCTCCAACCACCAGCCAGTATGCTGCTGTAGAAGCTCTTAAAAACGGCGATGACGACGTTGCTATGATGCGTGAGCAGTACAACCATAGAAGAAGATACCTTTTGAATGAATTTGAGAGGATCGGACTTCCATGTTTTGAGCCATATGGAGCATTTTATGTGTTCCCATGCATCAAGAAGTTTGGTATGAGCAGCGACGAGTTCTGTACAAGGCTTCTTAAGGAGGAAAAACTTGCTGTAGTTCCAGGAACAGCCTTTGGAGACTGCGGCGAAGGATACATAAGAGTATCCTATGCATATTCTTTAGAAAATCTTAAAGCTGCCATGGAGAGACTTGAGAGATTCATCAGTAAACTGTGATAATAAAATAGTAAGAGCCCGGCTATTGTTATGATAGCCGGGCTCTTTTGATCTTGTTTAGTCGATTTTTGTAGGATAGATGCTGGTTTCAAAGAATTTATTGAATCCCTGCCATCCAGGAGTTGTGACATTCTGAAGTATTTCAGTGAAGGTCTCCATCTTGGCGTCGGTGTTGTCAGCAAGGTTTAAAGCTACAGCTTCCATAAGAGCTGGCTTTTTGGGAGATCCGTACTCAAACTCTCCGTGGTGAGCAAGGATGCAGTGCTGAAGCTCCTGCTTTAAGAGCTCTGGGAATCCTTCGATGCTTTTTGCCTTTTCCCCAACCATTTCGCAGCCCATGACGATGTGTCCAAGGAATTGTCCCTGGTCTGTGTAGTCATTTACAGGGAAAAGAGAAAGCTCCCTGGTTTTTCCTATGTCGTGGCAGATAGCTGCAGTAAGAAGGAGATCTCTTTTGAGCATTGGGTAAGCTGATGCCATGAATTCACACATTTTTGTTACGCTTAAAGTGTGCTCAAGTAGACCGCCGATGAAGCTGTGGTGTACAGTCTTTGCAGCGCTTGATTTTCTGAAAGCTTCTATAAAGGCTGCATCGTTTACAAAGAACTCTTCAAGAAGCTTTTTAAGGTAAGGATTTCCTATGGTTCCTATGATACCAAGGAGCTCCTTGTACATCTGGTCGTTATCTTTTGAAGAAACAGGAAGGAAGTTTGAAAGGTCATACTCACCTTCTTTGCACTTTCTTGCTCTTTTGATGTTTACCTGAAGGGCTCCGTTAAAGCTTGTGATCTCACCAAAAACATCAATGCAGTCAGTGGCATCAAACTCGTCAATGCCAGCTCCGCCAGGTTCCCACACCTTGGCGTCTACAGTTCCTGTCTTATCCTGGAGGATAACTGAGTAGTATTCCTTGCCATTTTTAGTGGTAGCAGCCTGTTTGTGCTTACACATGTAGATGTCAGCTACCTTTTCTCCAGGAATAAAGTCTTTGATAAATTTCATAAAAAACCTCGATTCTATTTTGATTCTATATTAGTTATGGGTTGCGCTGGTAAGGGTAATGTCTATATCCAGCTCCACATAGTCATTTGGTGCTTGTCTTAGCACAGTAACTGATATTATATCATCCGGAGCACAACCTGCAAGCTTTGAAACCAGCTGTTCATAAGAAGAAATCTCAGTTCCGGCGATTGAAGTGATGATATCTCCACTCTGGATACCTGCCATCATTGCAGGAGAGTTCATCTCTGTGGTAGTTATGTAGGCTCCTGCAGGAATATTCATGGAAACCTGTATGTCGTTTGGAATTGTGGTTCCATGAATGCCAAGGTATGCTCTGTTGCGGCCGTTTGAAAGGTCCTCAAAAAGAGACTTGAGCTCAGTGATACCGATGGCGCAGATGTGGTTTTCAAGGTCATTGGAATTATAGGACATATCGATTATGCCTATAACCTGGCCGCTTAAGTTGGCGATGACACCGCTTCCATTAGTGCTTCCATAGATATCGGTGGTAAGCAGCTTATAGTATGAATCCTCAAGTCCGAGAGCTGTCTTTTCCGAAGTGATGATACCATAGGCAATTGAGCCCTGTATTCCAAGAGGACTTCCAACTGCTATGACAGGAAGGCCAGTAAGTGAACCGGAGTTTGAGCTTCCAAGGGATGATGTGGATACTTTGTCCCTTGTGGTATCTGAAAGGTCAGCTTTTTTAACACTTATGACGCTAAGACCAGTCACATCATCTGTAAGGCTAAGTTCAGCTGTAGTGGCAGATCCATCAAAGAAAGAAACTCTTATAGTCTCTGCATCTGTGATGGCGGCAGCTGGCACAGCTATATAATAATAGGAGCCGTTGGTTGCAATGATGACACCTGAAACAGAGCCGCTGCTCTCAAATGATTCGCTGAACCAGTTGGTATCACTGGAAAGTGCTGTAACAGTAACTATGCTGCGGCTTACTTCTGTTGAGACTTCTTTAAGTGAAGCCATCATCTTGCTGTAATCTGAAGCATCAAAAGAATATGAAGCGATAGCCTCATCGATCTGATCTTTCTGGGCAGACTCAAAGTTTTCTGCCTCCACAGCAGCTATTTCGTTTTCCACTGCGAACATCTCCTCGGGAGTAAGTTCGTTCTGAACATTTTCCTCCGGGAGAGAGATTGCCTCAGGCTTTTCCTCAGGGTAGAGCTGGTCGGAAAAGACTGGCTGCAGCAAAAGAAATGTGAAACATGCCACTATACCGAATATGATCGCCAAAAAGAAAGTGATGGCAGTACGCCTAAGGAGTTTTTTTCTATTGATAGGGCGCTGCTTTATCTTTTCGCTGATAAAACCGGTATCGGCAAGCTTATTGTTGTTTACATCTGTGTTTGATGCCATTGGATCCCCCTTAAGCCAAAAACATTACATACATTATAGTATAGCTTACTGGCTAAAACTAGACAAATACTAGTCATGGAGCGCTTTAAATGATAAACTGTAATTTGGATTATTAGGTATTTAGCAAGGCAGACGATTTTCATGAATAAAAAAGCACTAAAAGTATTAGAGTACGACAAAATAATAGAAAGGCTCTCAGAACACGCAAGTTCAGAGCCTGGAAGGAAGATGTGCAAAAAGCTTCTTCCCTCTTCAGATATAAGTGAGATAAGAGCCAATCAGAAAAAGACAGCTGACGCCATAGCAAGACTTTTTAAGAAAGGCTCCATTAGTTTTGGGGATAATAAGGATTTTGAAGGAACGCTTAAGGCACTTAAGATTGGAAGCTCCCTTGACATGGTATCTCTCCTTCAGCTGGCATCCTTCCTTGAAAACGTAGGAAGGGTAAAAAACTATGGCCGCCCTGGAAGGGAGCAGGAAGAAAGCGACTCACTAACAGAGTCTTTTTCAATGCTTGAGCCTCTTACTCCTGTTTCAACAGAGATAAAAAGATGCATCGTTTCAGAAGATGAAATGAGCTCCGAGGCGAGCCCTGCCCTTAAGCACATAAGGCGAGGCATCATGCTCACCAATGACCGCATCCACGACCAGCTTGGCAGGATGATAAACGGGAGCCTTCGGACCTACCTTCAGGACGCAGTTGTCACCATGAGAGGCGACAGATACTGCATCCCTGTTAAGGCTGAGTACAAGTCACAGATAAGCGGAATTGTTCACGATCAGTCATCGACTGGATCAACTCTTTTCATAGAGCCTGCTGCCATAGTTGAGCTTAACAACAAGCTTCGGGAGATGGCCCTTGAGGAGCGGGCTGAGATAGACAAGATCCTTATGGAGCTCAGCATCATGGCATCTGAGCACGTTGAAGACATTAAGTATGACTCCGAGATCATGACGGATCTTGATTTTACTTTTGCCAAGGCTTCCTATGCCCTGGAGATAAAGGGAATGACCCCGGTATTTAACGAGCACCACGCTTTTGACCTTAAGAAGGCAAGACACCCTCTTATTGCAAAAGACAAAGTGGTGCCAATAGACGTCTACGGCGGAAGGGACTTTGACATGCTCATTATCACAGGCCCTAACACCGGCGGAAAAACTGTAACGCTTAAGACTGTAGGACTTCTTACCATAATGGGTCAGGCGGGTCTTGCTATCCCTGCAGGGGATAAGTCAGAGCTTGCGGTATTTGAAGAAGTTTATGCAGATATTGGAGATGAGCAGAGTATTGAGCAGTCTCTTTCAACCTTCTCATCCCACATGACTAACACGGTAGCTATCCTTAAACATGCAGATGAAAACTCACTGTGCCTGTTTGATGAGCTAGGGGCAGGAACCGACCCTACAGAGGGCGCGGCTCTTGCTATATCGATCCTGAACGAACTCCATGAGCGCAGGATCAGGACTCTTGCCACAACCCACTACAGCGAGCTTAAGGTCTATGCCCTTAACACTAAAGGGGTTCAGAACGCCAGCTGTGAGTTTGATGTTGAGTCATTAAAACCAACCTACAGACTCCTTATCGGACTTCCGGGAAAGAGTAACGCCTTTGCCATATCTTCTAAGCTCGGGCTTTCTGATAAGATAATCGAGGCTGCCAAAGAGCAGATTGGAACTGATGACAAGAAGTTTGAAGATCTTTTGGCCGACCTTGAGAGGAGCCGCAAGATCATAGAAAGCGAGCGCCTCGAGATTGAGCAGTACAAGAGGGAGGCAAAAGAGCTAAGGCAGGAGCTTGAGAGAAAGACCGACAAGATCGATGCCCAGAAGGAAGAGATCCTAAGAGCTGCCAACGAAGAGGCCAGAGAGATCCTTATGGAAGCCAAGGCTGTAGCTGATGACACCATCAAGGCCTTCAGAAAGGCTGGACCATCAGCAACCATGCAGGATCTTGAGAGGGAAAGAACGAAACTCTCTCAGAAGATCTCTGACAAGAACAAGGCAGCAGCTAAGAAGGACAAGCCAAAAGAGACTCACCCTATATTAAAGGAATCTCAGCTTAAGCTTGGCGAGAGCGTCAAGATAGTTTCCATGGGACTTAAGGGAACCATTTCAAGTAAGCCCGACAAGGACGGCAATCTCTTTGTCCAGTGCGGTATCATGAAGACCAAGGCAAACATAAGGGACCTTGTTCTTGTTGGAGATGAGGATCCCAAGGAAGCCATGAAGAAGTTTTACGGAAGAAACTCTGGCTCCGGATCTTCCGGCAAAATGGACCTTTCAAGGGCGGCCAGCATCAGAACTGAGATAAATCTTATCGGCAAGAATTCAGACGACGCAGTTGCAGCTCTTGATAAATATCTTGACGATGCATATATGTCACATCTTAACAATGTAAGAGTTGTCCATGGCAAGGGAACAGGAGCCCTTCGCCAGGCAGTACATCAGTATTTAAAGAGCGTTCCTTACGTCAAGTCGTTTAAGCTTGGGGAATTTGGCGAGGGCGACGCAGGGGTTACAATAGTTACTTTCATAAAGTAAGGGGGAAAAATGGTTACTAAACAGAAAATCCTGATCGTAGACGATGATAACAACATCGCAGAGCTCATCTCACTCTATCTTGTAAAAGAGTGTTTTGAGACAAAAATATGTAATGACGGAGAGACGGCTATCAGCACCTTTGACAGCTTTAAGCCAAATCTGGTGCTCCTTGACCTTATGCTTCCTGGAATTGATGGATACCAGGTCTGCAGGGAGCTGCGTACTAAGTCCCAGACTCCTATCATCATGCTCTCAGCCAAGGGCGAAGTTTTTGATAAGGTTCTTGGACTTGAGATGGGGGCTGATGACTACATGGAGAAGCCCTTTGATTCAAAAGAGCTTGTAGCCAGAGTAAAGGCAGTACTTAGGCGCTATAAGCCTCAGGCAGCAGAGTCTTCAGAGTCAGACGACAAGGTTGTAAGATATCCTGATCTTGAGATCAACATGACTAACTACTCTGTTACCTACATGGGAGAGAGAGTTGACATGCCTCCTAAGGAACTTGAGCTTCTCTATTTCCTTGCAGCATCACCCAATCACGTATACACAAGAGAACAGCTCCTTGATCAGATCTGGGGCTATGAGTATATCGGCGACACAAGGACAGTTG
>CAMVJI010000058.1 GCA_947167765.1 uncultured Butyrivibrio sp.
ATGCCACAGGAGTGTAATAAAACTCAGTATATGCACACTGCCACAGAAGGAAATTAGAGATTCTCTGCTCGTTGCAGGTCCTGATAAGAAGGTCAGGATCTGGCAAGAAGTCAGTATCCAGATTTTTAGAGATCATCTCCTCTGTTATGTCATCAGGAGAAATCTCACCACTTACCGCCTTGTAAGCAATCTTCTTGGCAGCACGCCTTATCTCATCGCGGCTGCCATAGTTGATGGCAATGGTAAAGGTAAGACCAGTGTTACCTGCTGTTGCATCCTCAAGTTCCTTGATAGCAGCCTGAATGTCATCAGAAAGCTTACTTCTTTCGCCGATGACTCTGCACCTTACATTGTTCTTCATTGACTTCTTTATACTGGTTTTAAGGTAATTACGCAAAATCGTCATGAGAGCAGAAACCTCTGCCTCAGGACGATTCCAGTTCTCTGTTGAGAATGCATAAACTGTAAGGTACTTGATGCCCAGATCTCTGGCATCTACTAAAATATCCTCTACAGCTTTTGCGCCCTGCATATGTCCGTAGTTTCTGGGCATACCTTTTTGTTTTGCCCATCTTCCGTTGCCATCTAAAATGATAGCTACATGTGCAGGAATATTAAGATTTTCTTCCATAACTTCACCACTAATGGCAGATTAAACTGTCATTATCTCTTTTGTCTTATCTTCTACAGCCTGATCAATGTCCTTGATGAACTTGTCAGTGATCTTCTGAAGCTCGTCGTTAAGATCTTCGATCTCGTCCTCTGAAACCTCAGTTCCCTTAAGCTTCTTGAAGGAATCATTGCCGTCACGACGAACGTTTCTTACAGCAACCTTGGCATCCTCACCCTTCTTGCGGATATCCTTAGAGAGCTGTTTTCTGCGCTCCTCTGTAAGCTCTGGGAAAACAAGTCTTATAACAGTGCCATCGTTACTTGGTGTGATACCAAGGTCAGATGCCATGATAGCCTTCTCAATGTCCTTGATAAGGGTCTTGTCCCAAGGAGCAATCTGGATGATCCTTGCCTCAGGAACAGATACGTTACCAACCTGCTGGATTGGTGTTGGTGTTCCGTAGTAATCTACTTTGATCTTGTCAAGCACCTTAGGGTTAGCTCTACCAGCACGGATAGATGCAAGATCTTCTGTAAGGAAATCATAGGATTTCTGCATTTTGTCATTAAAGGTTTTAAGTCTTTCGTTCATACCCCTGTTCCTCCATATGGTTTAGTTTGTAGTAACTGTTGTACCGTTAAAGTCTCCGCTTGCAGCCTTGACAATACTGTTCTCTTCCGCAAGAGCAAATACTCTCATTGGAACCTTGTTATCCCTTGCAAGGATTGATGCTGTCATATCAACAACCTGAAGGTTCTGACTGATAACATCGTCTATTGAGATAGTGTCATATCTCTTAGCTGCCGGATTAACTGCAGGATCAGAATCATAAACCCCGTCAATCGCCTTGGCAAGAAGGATGTAATCAGCCTCTACCTCAATGGCTCTTAGCACAACACCTGTATCAGTAGAGAAGTAAGGATGTCCTGTGCCGCCTGCAAAGAATACAACCATATTCTTTTCAAAGTACTTGTTAGCTCTGTCCTTGGAAAAGAGCTTTGTAAATGATCCGCACTCAAATGGAGTAAGGATGTTGGTCATCATGTGGGCGCTTCTGAATATTTCAGAAACATAGATGCAGTTCATGATAGTAGCCAGCATACCGATCTGGTCAGCCTTAACTCTATCAATGTTTTCACTGCTGCGTCCTCTCCAGAAATTGCCGCCTCCAATGACGATACCAACCTGTACACCGTCGTCAACGAGCTTCTTTACCTGAAGTGCAACTTTTCTAACTGTCTCCTCATCAAAGCCTGTCTTCTTTTCACCGGCAAGAGCTTCTCCGCTGAGCTTTAATAATATTCTCATATGGTCTCCATGGTTAAATTATTTATTCTTAAGTCCCTCAAAGAACTCTGAAGGATTAACATCAGCATAAGCCTGTGAGCACATACCTTCGATAACAGCACCATTGTTGATCTGTACTGACTGAGACTTGATGTTACCCATTACGATAGCTGTTGTATCAAGAACAACTGGTCCGTGAACGTCGATATCGCCCTTTACAGCACCTGCGATAACTGCGCTTGATCCAAAGATGTTACCAACAATAACAGTACTCTGGCCAACCTTAACGCTGCCCTTACTTCTAACTTCACCTGTGATCCTTGCTGACTCAGCATAAATCTCAGCTGCATCTGAATCACCTGTGATCTCACCAGTTACATTGAGCTTGCCAAGGCACTTGATGTTACCTGTGATCTTACCAACAAGCTCAAGAGAACCTGTTGTTGCAAGATCGCCCTTGACGATCATCCCTTCAGTAATGCTGGCTACCTCATCTGTAGGTGTCTGATTTTCGAAATCCATAATGTCTATTCCCCCATTTTTCTTAGTTATCATTTCTGTTTCTGCATTCTTGTCAGCTACATACTTGTCGATGTGAGCCGGGTTTATTGCTTCAAGAGCATTCTTAGGCTCAGGAACAGCGATTTCCTCCATTGTCTGCTCTTCGATCTTCTCTTCAAGAACATCTTCCTCAGGAGCAGTCTCTTCTGGCTCCTTGACAGGCTCCTCTGCTGCCGGCTTTTCTACCTGTGCAGGAGTCTCCTCTACTGCCTTATCAAGTTTTTCATTAACGTTATCTTCTGCCTTATCTGCGGTGTCTTCCAGCTTGATATCATCCAGGCGGTTAAGCATGCTGTCGATGTCTACTGGCTCTTTGTTTTCAGTTGCCTTGTTATCAAGACCTTCTGCTTCTGGCTTATCTTCAGGCATAAGTGTGTTCACAGCCTGAGAGAGGTCGCTCTTGAGCTCAGAAAAAAATCCCATCTTGATATCCTCCATTCAATCTTTTTTCTTTTAATTATTGTTGATATGTTGAACCGGTAACGTATCGTCAGTTATCGGTACTATCACTGTGTCATCCATTGCCTGGATCGCCTCTATGACTTCTGGCAATGCTTCTACCGTACTCTTTTTGTCTGCAGCATCATGCATTAGGACTATGCAGTGCTTGAACCTTGGAATGTTCCCAACTATGTTGTTATAGATAGTGTCCTTGGTGGCTCCAGCTCTGTCATCTCCTGCTGAGACATTCCAGTCAAAGTAGGTTACTCCATCAGCTTCTAAAACATCCATAAGTTCATGGATATCTACCTTGGTTACCTTGTTGGAGCTTCCTCCAGGGAACCTGTAGTACCTGGGCAGTACATCTGTAGTGTCATACAGAAAATGCCTCAGCTTCTTGAAATCCTCTGAAAAGGCATCCACCGATGAGTAGATGTCGCTGTACTTGTGGCTGTAAGAGTGCATTCCAAGGGTGTGACCCTCGTCAACTATTCTCTTGTAACTATCTGTATACTTGGCATCCGGCTTGCCACACACAAAAAATGTGGCCTTTACATCATACTCTGCCAAAATGTCTAGTATCTCGTCTGTGTATATGCTGGGGCCATCATCAAAGGTCAGGTATACATACCTGGTTCCTTCTATATCTTCAGGATTCTGAGCACCGCTGACATCAACTGTGGCATAGTCCACATCCATGGACTCAAAAGCACCGGCACTACTACCCTCGCCACCTTCAGATGGTGTCTCATCAGTATCCTCTAAAGCTAGAATATCCTTTTCGTTGCCAAAGCGCTGTCTGTACCAATCAAGATCTGCCCTGGCCTGCTCATACTTAGAATTCAATCTGTCATATCTGACAGCAAGAATAACACATATACATATTGGGATAAGACAGGCTGCAGCTACGCTGGTAAGTATAAGCCTGCGCAAATATCGGATACGTTTACTGTACTGAACTTTCTCTTTATTACCCGATCCCATTACAATATTTATCTCTTTCTAATATTATTAACCAAGCTATAGTATAGCATATAAAACTAATCTCAAAAAGGAGTTTTTCTATTGAATAACGCGCATTATCTCATCCGCAATGAGGTTCGCAACATAGAGCTTGTAGTCGTATCTTGTGGGCTGTTTTGGAATGGTGACATGATGTGAATAGGTCTCTTTATACAGAACTGCAAAATAAACTTCTCCCGGGATACTGTCCCCATTATTTGGGTCAACATTACCCATTGTGCCAGTTACACCAATTGAGATTTCTGCATTGTAAGCCCTCATTGCTGCGACTGCCATGGCATAAGCCGTCTCATCGGAATACACTCCATAAGCTGCAACAATCCCTGCAGGAACTCCCTGCATGATCTTGGCCTCGTTACTGTAGGTGACAAATGCCCCTTTCATCACCGCCGAGGATCCTTCTGTATCAGTCAAAAGAGAAGCTATAAGTCCTGAAGTGCAGCTCTCCATTGTAGTTATATGAAGGTCTTTTTCGATCAGAGTCTTCGTGATCTTTTCATATTTTTTGGAAACTGTTTCCTGTAGTGATGTCATGACATATCCCCCATGTTTCGAGTCAAACAAAATCTCCACTGACTCACAAGTTTTAATCTATTCTATCACGTCAGGCTTGGACTGTAGAGTCAGTCTTGTAAATCCATAGCCGCTTCTTGAATTGTAAGTCTGGGCAGGTGAACCTCAATAGCCTTTCGCGGCATATCCTCGTTGGCGCGTTCTTGTGATATTCATGCTTTTGGGGCTGACGCACCAACTGCGGTATTCCACGGTGCTATTGATGTTCATCTTCCCAAACTTATTGGGTGATCAAGCGACCATGGATAGGGTGTGGCAGGTAGTGAATTGGATTCGCTGTCAGTTTTTTACTTGCAATGATGCAATATAGTTGCTTGAGTCTTTTGCGTTGTGATATATCGCATTGTGTCCAGCGTCATTGCGTTAATATAATACCGATGACCAGCCTATCTTCTGCAGGTATTATGGTTTTACAAAAATATCATCTGTTATCTTATTCAATCTAATACCCACAGCTCTCGTATCGTTGCCAGGTATGAGTTTTCTATTGTGGTCTCGTTGAAACTGGAAATATTAGCGCAAGAAATCTAATACCAATATCCACATACTCTCTCAGTGGTATTAAAAGTGCCCTAATTCTTTTCTTCAAGACCAGAAAAAACTAGGACCAATTATAAGGAAATCAATTAATGGTATTAGATCAGCCAACAATCATTTGGGATTATCGTTTTGAGCGCCTAATGTGCTCCAAAAAAGTCGAATTTTTATGATTACGGACTATTGCATAGAAGAATGCTCTACAGTAGGTCATTATTTCCCGCTAAAGGCCTCAAAAAAATCCATTTTCAGACTAGGAAGCACTTTTGGGGTCTAAAGTCCGTAACTTGCCTTCCGAATCCAGTGACAAAATCCCTTAAAAAAACTCGTTTTACGGACTACTTGCTCCAAAACCCACTCTGTAGTCCGTAATACAATTTGATAACAATTGATATTGGCCATCTTTTTACGGACTTGGACAAGGAAATAAGTCATCTAGTCTGATTTCACTATATAGAGCCAGTTCACCCCAGCACGCACCTTTATCATCCCCCGCTTGATCACCCAAAAACGCCCACCGGAAATCGGTCAAGCGGATCATGGAATACCGCAGCAGATACGGCCGGAGGAATTGATTAAATTACAGAAAACACCTAGTATCTGCGAGGATATGCCGTGAAAGCCGCTTGATCGATTTCCGGTGGGCGTTACAATGATGAACGCGGGGGATAACTCTTGCAATAGCAAACTATTCTTTCCTAAATCATTACTTTCTCACCCAAAACAAAAAAGCGGAAGTGCACTGCACTTCCGCCTGTAAATCATTTAATCAAATTATATCAGACAATGTCATCTCTCAGACATCCTAATGTTTTCCAGTTTTTATGCCATCTCTTTAAGCATCTTCTCAGCTGCTGTGAGTCTTACGCAGACTGTAAATACATCCATTGCAAGGCGAAGATCATGAAGATTAGGGAATGTAGGAGCAATACGGATATTGGAATCGTGAGGATCCTTGCCGTATGGATATGTAGCTCCTGCCTTGGTCATAAGAACGCCAGCCTTCTTGGCTCTGTCAACGATTGCCTTAGCGCAGCCCTCTGGTGCGTCAAAACTGATAAAGTAGCCACCCTTTGGCTTGGTCCACTCACCAATTCCGCATGGAGTAAGATCTCTGTCAAGGATCTCCTCTACAGCCTCAAACTTAGGTCTGATGATGGCTGCATGCTTTTTCATGTGCTCCTTGATGCCCTTGATGTCGCCAAAGAAGCGAACATGACGCAGCTGGTTAACCTTGTCGTGACCGATGGTCTGGTAAGTAAGCTGAGCCTTGATCTCCTCCAGGTTGTTAAGGGAAGTTGCAATTGCTGCAATTCCACTTCCTGGGAAGGTGATCTTGGAGGTTGATGAGAACTTATAAACAAGGTCTGGGCTTCCAGCCTTCTTGCACTCTTCCAGGATCTCGATGAGGTAATCCTGCTGTCCGTCGTAGAGGTGATGAACGCCGTAAGCGTTATCCCAGAAGATACGGAAATCTCTAGCTGCTGGGCGAAGACGTGCAAAGCGTCTTACTGTCTCATCTGAATATGAGTAGCCCTGAGGGTTTGAATATTTAGGAACACACCAGATTCCCTTGATGGACTCATCGTCAGCAACAAGCTTTTCAACCTGGTCCATGTCAGGTCCCTCTGGAGTCATATCAACAGGGATCATCTCTATTCCAAAATACTCAGTAATAGCAAAATGTCTGTCATAGCCTGGAACAGGGCAAAGGAACTTAACCTTGTCAAGCTTGCACCAAGGGGTATTGCCCATGATTCCGTGGGTGTAGGCCCTTGAAACTGTATCATACATAACGTTGAGAGAAGAATTGCCATAGATGATGATGTTCTCTGGCTTGTTCTCCATCATAGCTCCGATAAGGACCTTAGCCTCGTGGATACCGTCGAGAACTCCATAGTTACGGCAGTCTGTACCGTCTTCACAGGAAAGATCAGCTTCTGAATTAAGAGCATCCATCATTCCCATTGAAAGATCAAGCTGTTCTCTGCAAGGCTTACCTCTTGCCATGTTTAAAGAAAGCTCCATCTCCTGATACTTTTTGTACTCAGCCTTGAGCTTAACTATTTCCTGCTCAAGTTCCTGTCTGTTCATCTCTGCATACTTTCTGGCTTCGCTCACTGCCTTTGGCATTTTTCCATTACTCCTCTCATTTCACCACTTTAATCTGCAAAAACTTATTTTTTAAAAGAATATACCTGTATACAATTAATTTCAAGCACAAAAATATGCAAGCACAAACACAAGTGGTGAATTCCAGTAAATAGTTATCTCATTCAGAGAGTAGCAGGAAACATCGTCAAGGTAGCACTTCATTGGAGGAGTGTCCTTGGGAAGCTCAGAAGCCTTCTCGTCCTGAAGCCCCTTGTTAGGTCCTCCTGATACAAGTCCTGGCCATGGATCGTCGATGCCATCTACTGCTGTAGGGCGAAGATGAGGATTCTTATAGGCCTTTTCGCCGTAGCCTGTAACATAGCTTGTATCAACGCTGTTGCAGCCAAGAAGATAATCAAGGCCTGCACAGATAACCTTTCTATACTCATCCTTGTGCTGCACAAACTTATCTGTCACAGCAAGGATCATCATGTACTTTTCCACTTCAAAATTGCTGCCCCAGATGTAGTCTTCAGGGAGCATAGGAATTCCAAAGCCATTTAAAGAAGCAACCTTAACAAGTCTGTCAGCCTCAGCAACATAGCGTGTCCTTAGCTCTTTTTCAAGGTCGCTGTCATCTCCTGCAAGGAGGATCGAAAATGATCCAAGTCCTGCAACCTCAGCCCAGCCAAGGCATGTTAAGTAATCACCCTGGAAGCCAAAGCCTGCGTGCTTTTCGCCGTAATCACCAGCTTTTCTCTTCTGGTCTACTGCATCATGATAGTAACTCTTATCGCCGGTAGCTTCGTATAAAGAAGCTGCTGCCCAGTATCTGTTGGAGTAGTCTTCAGCCTCATCGTACTGACCGGTGTTAGACCCTTCAGGGTTGTAAAACAGAAGTGGCTTGGGATTAGCAAGAAGCCAGTCGTAAGCTCTTTTCGCTGCCTCTAAAAGAGAATCAGCATAGGCCTTGTCGTAGTCCTTGTAGATTGTATATGCAAGGGCAAACACAGCCGCAATGTCCGCAGTAGCTATTGATGAAACTGCAAACAAAAACAGCTCATTTGCATCCTCTTCAGGCATGATAAAAGGCGCATGGTTAAAGGTTGTTACCTTGTGATAAACCGCTCCGTCCTGCCTTTGCATCTTCTTAAGGAAGTCAAGCTCAACCTTAACCTCAGACAAAATGTCAGGGTACTGGCCCTTTTCGCAGCTCTCCTTGGGAATGTTAAACTCTGTATCCAGAAGCTCATTAAAGAACCTTACGCCGTAGAGAATATGCGCAACAGCAATTGATCCTGCAGTTGAATATCTTCCATAGTCTCCTGCGTCGTGCCATCCGCCGGTGACATCTTTCTTTTCATCTGTGCCATAAACTGTAGCAAGTCCCATGTGGCAAGGCTTATGGTAATAGTCCCCCGCAAACTCTTTAGAAAGGGCATCACCGCAGCGAAGGTAGTAAAAGCACTTGCAGACATCCTTCATAAGGCCAGCATAGATACTGTCTTTTATTTCAAAAGAAACTGACGCCGCATCACCTGCATTTACAGTGAACCTGCCCTCGCTTTGAAACTCTGAAAAATCAGCAACAAAGGTCTCTTCTCCAGAAATCTTATCTTTTCCAAACTCCGTAACGTTTCCGGAAAAAACACATTCTCCGCTAATAGTCTTAATCTCAAACCGCTCTGCTGGAAAGTTAAGCACAGCCTTTTTAGGCGCAGTCTTTGTAAATCCAACCTGATTGATATAAATGCTCTTCATGTCGCCGTCTCCTTACAGTCAAAATTAGTGCCTTAAATATCATATCACAATTCTTTCATAGATTTCCCCTAATCACTCACGTAATTCTTGGTAATAGTCACGATGTTTTTCCCATCACTGTATTCATAGCTCATATGGTCCATGGACTTTTGGGTCAAAAAAATACCAAGGCCACCAATCTTCCTGTCCTTGGCAGGAAGAGTTATATCAGGTTCCTTGCGGCTTAAGGGGTCATAGGGCCTTCCTGTATCTTCAAATCTTACGGTAGCTCTAAGGGGCTCATCCTCAATAGTAAGGGTGATGACTGCGTTGCCACCGCCCTCTTTTTCATAGGCATAATGAGCAATATTTACGTAGATCTCTTCAGTGGCAATATCCAGCTGGATCTTTGCACTGCCTGTAAATCCACAGGACAGCAGCATCTCATCCATCCAGTCTATAACCTCATCAAGAAGTTCTACGCTGGCTTTAATTTTCTTGATGTCTTGTTTTATCATGCCTTCTATGCTCCTTCAAACCTAAACGCCAGAATTGTAAGGTCGTCAAACTGCTCTGCATTCTTTACATACTCATCAACTTCTTGTCTTACCTGTGACAAAAGAGCTTTTGGCTCAGATTTATACGAATCAGTTAATCCCGTGTCAAAAGAACTACTGTCTCAATTCCTCTGGTAAAGGGGAACATGTCAACAGGTACGGCTCTCTTTGCCTTGTAGCCTTTCTTTTCAAAAATCTTAAGGTCATTAGCCAGAGAGTCTGGACTGCAGGAAATGTAGACCACCTTGGCTGGCGAAAGAGTTTCTACCGCTCCGATAAACTCCGGTGTTGAACCAGATCTTGGAGGATCCATGAACACCAGGTCCACCTTATCTCCTGAATCTGCCATCTGCTGCATGAAGATGGTGGCGTCGTTCTGATAAAATGTGATGTTTTTAACCTCATTGATCTTGGCGTTTAATATGGCATCCTTAACTGCATCCTTGTTAAGCTCAACGCTTATGACCTCTTTTACGTGGGGTGATGCAATGATGCCAATGGTTCCTACACCGCTGTAGCAGTCAAGGGCGATCTCATCTCCCTTAAGCTCTGCCATGTCTATTGCTGTTTTATATAAAACTTCCGTCTGCACAGGATTAACCTGATAAAAAGACTTGGGACTTATCTTGAACTTCATGCCGCAGCAGATATCGTAGATAAATCCGGGTCCATACATGGGCTTTTCCTTATCTCCCAGGATCAGGCTGGTCTGTTTGTCATTGACGTTAAGAACAATAGTGGTGATCTCCGGATGCTCTTTTCTAAGAGCCTTAACGAAGTTATTCTTGGATGGGAAAATTGGAGAAACGGTAACAAGTACCACCATGATCTCCCCAGTATTCTTGCCAATCCTGATAAGGACGTGGCGAAGAAGCCCAAAGCCGTTATCCTCGTCGTAGGTCTTTATCTTGAAGGATTTGAGAAGCCCTCTTATGGTAGCAATGATGGCATCAGCCTTCTGATCCTCTAAAAGACAGGACTCCACTGGAACCACCTCATGGGTTCCCTCTCTGTAAATTCCTGATAATGGATTTCCCTTTTTGTCGTGGGTAAATACTGCATGGACCTTGCACCTGTAGTGCTCTGGAGTTTTCATTCCAATAAATGACTCCACCTTGCAGTAAGGCTCAAGAAGATCCGCCACCTTTTTGTGCTTCTTGCGAAGCTGGGTTTCGTAGGGTGTATCTATCATCTGGCAGGCGCCGCACTTTTTAAACACAGGGCAGCGGCTCTTATTTATACTTTTCTTAGTCATAGCTTTTTTCTCAGCCATATGATCTCCTATCTTTCGAAAAAACGAGCAGGAGACATCGATCCCCTGCTCTATGTAATGTCAAATTCCTCTTGTTGTCTGACGCCGTGAAGATTTACTCTTCCTCGTCCAGGTCCTCTACCTTGTTCTCGAACTTAAGCTCTGGCATCTCAAGACCTGAACTCTCCTCAGTAACTGCCTCAGATCTGCGGCGGATACGCTCGGTGTTCTTGACCTCGCCGTAGTCCTTGAACTTGATGCCCTCTATACCCTGAGCCAGCTCCCTTGCTCTTGCGATCTCGCCCTTGTTGATCTTGAAGGTACATACTATCTTGCTGCCGCTCCTGTCAAAGATGCGCTGCAGGATCGACTTGTCCTGCCACTCGATAAAGTATGAGATCCTGTGGGCCAAGAACCTCTCCTCCAGCTGTTTCTTGCTGTCTACGCTGTAAACTCTGCAGAAAGGAACTTCATTGTTAAAAACCTGATTGTTCTGAATAATTGATGACATAACTACCTCACAAAAACTTTTGTCAGTTAACAATTATAAACTAGTGGTGCAATTCTTTCAACAAGGGGCGCCACATCCATGATATAATCTTTTCATGGAAATCAGAAAATCACGAGTGCTTATCATCCATGTTTAAGTTATCCCAAAAAGAGCCCAAGGAGCCACAAGATGTTTGAATTTGACAGGGTAGCGCCCCAGGAAAAGGGCGTTGATCCAGACAGTATAAGAAGAGTTTTAGAAGCCTTAGATAAGAGAAATATTCCAATGCACAGCCTGCTCATCCTTAAGGATGACAGGCTGATTTTTGAGAAATATTATGCACCATATAAAAAAGACACCCTCCACAGGATGTTCTCAATAAGCAAGAGTTTTACTGCGACTGCAGTAGCTCTTTTGACCATGGAGGAAAAGTTTTCGTTAGACGATAAAATAGCGGACTACTTCCCTGAGTATGTGGACGACAGCACACATCCATACATAAAGATGATGACTATCCGTAATATGCTTCAGATGCGGACCTGTCATGCATCCACCACCTATAAGGTCAATATGAAAGAGGACTGGGTAAAGAGCTTTTTTACCGTAGCTCCAACTCATAAGCCAGGCACCATCTTCCACTACGACACCTCCGCAGCCCACGTTTTGTGCGCTCTTGCAGAGAAGCTCTCAGGCACTGACATGCTAAGCTACATGAAGGAGCGGATGCTTAAGCATGTGGACTTTAGTTCTGATTCCTATATGGTAAAGGACCCCTTTGGTGTATCCATCGGCGGCTCCGGCCTTATGGCAACACCAATGGACGTTCTTAAGTTCCTGTATATCCTTAGTAAGAACGGACGGATTGTTTGTAGTGACGGTGTAGAAAGATCTCTTTTACCAGAAGAATTCGTAAAAGAAGCCACATCAAACATTTCAGACACTCTGGTCACAGGCCCTGTTCCCAGCGAGATGCAAGGCTACGGCATGCAGATATGGCAGAATGAAAAGGGCGGTTTTGTTCTCTACGGCATGGGCGGCCAGCTTGGGATCAGCATCCCTGAGCGTAACATGCTAGTAGTGACCACCGCTGACACACAAGGTATCGCTGGCGGAAACCAGGTGATTTATGATGCGATTTATGAGAATCTTTTGGGAAGCTCTGATGAGTCGCCCCATACGGAAGGAATAACAGGAGATGCTGCCAGCTTAGCAGGATCGTCCTACAAGGACCTTCTCTCCTACGCAGATACATTAAGAATCGCGCCTCCAAGACTTCCGGAAAACTATGGGTATACCGGGGCATATAAAGATTGCTATACCATTCCAGAACTAATAAATGAAATCGTTCAATCATCCAGTGCTTCAGGCGGCAATGTGCAAAGCAATGGCAAAAGCTTTACTTTGCACTACAAACTTGACGCCAACAAGTCTGGTTTTGGCGAGCTTACCATAACTTTGGATGCGCACGGGACATCTACTCTTTCATTTAAACAAGAAGGCCGCACTCACACCATAAACTTCGGTGTCGGAAGCATGCAGGAAAGCTCTTTTCCCATCTACAATATTCCCTACACCGCAGGCGGTATGTGGAGCCGAGGCAATGTTCTGTACATCAGGGCTCATCTCATTGGCGAATGCGTAGGAAGTGTTCACTTCCAGCTATTCTTTGAACCTAACGAAGTCACCGTGTTCATGCGCAAGATTGAAGAAACCTATTTCCAGGAATTTGAAGGCCACCTGCAAGGGCACCTGATATAGCCATAATCTTTACATTCTCAAATCAAAAGCCCGCTCCGGAGCTATCAGCTAGCGCAAGAGCGGGCTTATTATATTCTATCAAAGTCCCATGTATACTCCTGGAATATCGTCCTCTGTAAGGTGGAAGTCACCGCGGCCTTCTTCCCGCTCTGCTGTCTCCATCTTGACGACGTTGACATAACCATCATTGATCATGTCGATCATGTAAACCACTATATTGGGATCAAACTGAGTTGCAGCTCCCTGCTGGATTTCTTCGATAATCTCATCCTTGTTAAGGTGTCTTCTGTAGACTCTGTTACTGGACATAGCGTCGTAGGAATCTGCAACACCAACAATTCTTGCATAAAGAGGAATCGCCTCTC
>CAMVJI010000059.1 GCA_947167765.1 uncultured Butyrivibrio sp.
TCCGCTATACTCCTCTACAGGAGTAAATACGGCGGCAGGTTATGACTCCTGCTTTACAATCGCCCTTGGGCTACGCCGCAATTTTTTATAAAATAGTTACCATTGAATCAATTGGATTTCTTTTTTTATCGCTAGATACACCTTTGAAATCGCTAGCGCGAAATCCCAAATCCAGGAAACAAATAGGATAGATGTTTTCTGGCAAATCAAAAACATTCTGTGTTTTAAGAACATCATTCACTCCAGCCCAACATGTATCCAATCCTATATCTGTTGCTGCCAGCATCATATGTGTTGCTGCAATAACACCATCTGTCAAATAGCTATTTCCACCCTGAAAATTACTTGCAGCATTTTTATCGGAACATACTAGAATTACCATCGGTGCTCCATAACGGCATGGATGAACACTGTCCATCTTCTGAAGAGCTTCTCCACTTTTTAGTATATACACTCGTTGTGGTTGTTTATTAAAAGCTGTTGGTGCTAAGCGCCCTGCTTCCAGAATATATTTCACTTGATCTTCTGTTGGCTTTGTATCGCTATACTTACGAACAGACTCTCTCTTCTGAATAACTTTATTAAATTCCATATCTATAATCTCCTTTGCTACATTGATTCTGTTATTTAAAAGATATGGTAGTTACTCAAAAAATCCAAAACTCCACAGTAACATAGCAAATTTCATGAATCTCATTCCTCCAGCGAATATATTAAATATAAGTTAAATAACTCATCCTCAATTATACGGGATGAATTTTAAAAATGTCAGTGAAAAATTTCTTCTCTTATACTCCATTAGCCTAGGCATCGTTAAATACTTCGTATTCATCATTTGGATGTAGGACAAGCTTTCTGTTAAGATATTTCTCAATGTCAAACCAGTTCTTCTTGTCATAATCTGCAGTCAGCGGATAGTTTGGATGCTTTGTCAGGTCATACTTATCTGAAAGAAAAGGTCTCACACCTCTCACCTGCACGATACATTTACTGCCATCCATAACTGCAAGCTCATCCATGCTCATCAGCTCTTTGCCAAGCTTCTGGTAATTCATATTGTAAGACTCCTGAGAGCCCTTGGTATTTCCTGTGGTGTACATATCAATGGTTTCCTTGCCGAGAATCTCTGTGAGATCCTTAAGCGTTGTCTTCTCAGTTCCACCAAGGAAGATCTGTGAATCCATGTTACCGATAATGGTATCAGCATTATCTTTGTAGATTGCCTTAAGCTGTGACTTTGCCTGAAGCACCAGGCAGGCACTAATCTCACGGGATCGGATAGTTGCAACCAGCTTCTCCAGGTTAGGGATCTGTCCGATATTGGCGCACTCATCTACTAGGCACCTTACATGGACCGGAAGCCTTCCACCGTAAACATCATCAGCCTTCTCACAAAGGAGATTAAACAGCTGCGTATACACCATAGATATCAGGAAATTAAAAGTGGCGTCCGTATCTGACATAATCAGAAACAACGCCGTTTTCTTATCACCGATAGTATCCAGTTGTAATTCATCATAAGCTGTAATCTCTCGAAGCTCCTTGATATCGAATGGAGCCAGTCTGGCACCACAGCTTACAAGGATTGACTTAGCTGTCTTTCCAGCTGCCAATTTGTATTTCTTATATTGACGAACTGCAAAATGATTTGGATCTTTTTCTTCCAGCTCATCAAAGAGCATATCGACTGCATTTTTGAACTCCTCATCATCTTCTCTGACCTCCATTGCGTTGATCATTTCAAGAAGTGTTGTGAAGTTCTGTTCCTCTATCGGAGCCTCATAATGGATATAGCCGATAAGTGCTGAATACAACAGCTTTTCAGCCTTCTCCCAGAACTCATCACCGCCTTTTCCTTCACCTTTAGTATTGGCAATCAGCGTAGTTACAAGCTTTAGAATATCCTTCTCACTATGAATATAAGCGAAAGGATTGTAATGCATACTCTTGTTGAAGTTGATTGTATTGAAGATTTTAATTCGATACCCCTTCCTCAAAAGTGCATTGCCGCATTCAAGAACCACACTTCCCTTTGGATCAGTTACTACGAATGAACAAGGATAATCCTTACTGTCACACTGTAGCAAGTTCGGCTTAATAAAAAACCTCGTTTTACCTGAACCGGAACCACCTACAACCAGCACGTTCTTATTTCTTGCATACTTTGGCTGAGACGGTCTGGAACTAAGTGTAATCTGTTCTGTCTGGGAGAGAATCACATTATTCTTCGGATCAGGATCTTTGAAAGGTTCTATGTCGGAGGGCTTTCCCCATCTGGCTGAACCATATTCTGAGCCATGCCGAAATTTCTTAGCATTCTTTCCCTTTAGATAAACTGCAAGTCTTAGTGCTGCTCCACACGCTGCGCCAACGAGCAAATCAAAGGGATGTAAACTAGGAAGCGGATTCGTAAATGCGTTTTGAAATCCTCCTCCGATAATAAGTCCCTGAAGCTTTTCTGAAGCATTTATCCCGTCTGCTATTCGCCAGGCCTCACCTAAATTGGTAGCAAACAGGCCTATTGCAACATAAGGGATATTCAGGATAATCTTCTTTTTTAATTTCTGATTCATCGTGTCTGCTCCTTCCTCTTCTCTACTACCTTACGAGGTATAGAAGCAACCTTTTCCTTAAGTTTCTTAAGCTTACCAAGCACACTCTCCTTTGCACCCTTTTCTTTTCCAAGGGTTCTCTTGGTATAATCAGCAACCAGATCAGAGATAGCATCTGCATCCTGAGCCTTGAAAAAGATCTTATACGTACCAGCTTCTTTGTCTTTTACCACTGCATAATCAACTCCGTACTTCTTGGCAAGGCGATTAAACAAATGGATATCTTCTCCATCCAGCTCTATCTTCTGAGCACCTTTGCCCTGCTTGATGAGCTTTTTCACCGGCATCTTACCGGTCTTAACCTTTTCCTTCCCGAAGTACTTTTTATCATGCCTATGTTCCTGATATTTTTCTAATGTTTTCGCAAGGTCTCTAGCAGCTGGTTTAACCATATAGTCAACTACAAAATGAATAGATTTGGCAGATAACTCTTCGTTTACCACTATCTATCGCCTCCCTTCCCAGAATTCGCCTTTCATAGGCCAATCACTCCATCTAAGGTTGTAATAATAACCTTTGATTTTCTGGCTATTGCGATATCATCCTTAACTTCCTCGTTCTGCTTATTTCCGCAGATAACAAGAAATCTGGCTCTGCGAAGCAGATCTTCAGACATCTCCTTGAATCTCTTATGAGCTTCCGTATCCTCAGCTGAAAAAATTCCATCAAAAGCAAGAATAGGACAAAGCGGAAGGTATCCTTCCTTTACCAGTTCCTGACAGTATTTCTTGGCATCTTCTTTTGCCACAACCGGATTCTTATTCCATGCTGCAGTAACGTAAGCTCTCGGTATTGTTCTACTCATGATATTTTCTCCTTAATCAACACGCATTGCAGAAAAGCAGGCATCTCCTGCCTTCAAAGTATCCATCTGTGCCATAGCAACCTCTAAGAGATCACCAATCTCATCATCAGGAATAGCCTTGAGCACATTCCCTGCTCTTTGAAAAATGAGAACACTGCCTACCAGGTACTCCTCACCTTCAGCCTTAAAAAGCTTATCTTTGTTATAAACAGCAATATAATCTGACTGTCCAAGATGAGTTCCAGCCCCACAAGTAGCCATCTGATCAAGAATTGTCTCTGCTTCCTTCATAGAAATCTGTCTGATTTTGCCGTTGGTTCCAAGAATCACAGCATGGGCATCAGGCCTGGATACATCTGTCTCCGGTACTTTAATTCCATCCTTCATAGGATCAAGCTGAATATCAATTGTAATCTGTTCCATTGTCATTCCTCCTTAGATTTTTCCTGTCGCCATGTCATGCTGAACCAGCGACTGATAATAGTTGTTAATCGTAATTGGCGCATTATAAAGTGCTGCCACTATGTATTTCTTTACATTGCGAACCTTTGTAGTCTTGTCCTTCATACTGTCCATGACAAACTGGATATGACTGCTATCCAATTTCATAAATCTGCTTTTCACTACGTTAATAGGCTTTTTATCCCCAGATATAGTGATAAACTTCTGATTGCTACACAGCACATCCAGGATTATGTCAAAAATCTCATCTATCTCTTCTGCTCCATAGGGATAGCGCTCTTTGAGTATCTCTATATCCAGTGACTGGTATAAATATTGCCTATATAGCTCCCTCTCATCTTCTCTGCCCTTAGATAAGATAAGATTAGTATTACTACACTCAGTATTATTTAACTCAGTATTATTAGGTGGTGATTCTCGACATTCCGGGCTGGTGATTTTCACTACACCGGTATGGTGATTTTCACCACTCCGGACTGGTGATTCCTGAAGCAGGATAAAGTTCTTCACATAAATCCTGTCAGGTTTACAAAGTCCCTGCTTAACTCTTTCGATAAGTCCATAGCTCTCAAGTTCCTTTAAAAGCTTTAATGCCTTCTGACTTGCACAATGCAAATCCTCCTGAATACTGACAAGAGTGTAATAGACGTACACTCTGCCCTCGTCATCAATCCAATGATTCTTTTTGGAAAGGGATACCCGATTCAGAAATAGTCCATACAGAACCTTGGCATCCGTAGAAAGCTTTGCAAACTTTTCATCCTTAAAGAGAACCTGGGGAATCCTATAGAAGGCAAACTGCTCAGACTCTTCCTCATGAAAATAGCCAAAGTCCATACCACACCTCTTCAGGCATTACCTGTAACAGCACTGTTACTTCTGCTGTCAGCAACAAGCTTCTGATAACAAGGAAAACAAAATGTCCTTCCGTTGCCATAAGGGCAAGGATGACTGCAATTACAGGGTGTAACCGGACCAAGCTTTGGTGATACACTGTGAGGCACTCTGGAAATGCCGTCTTTGTTGAAGTTCTTCTGAACTCTCATATGTTTCTTACTCATCTTAGATATCTCCTTTCGCCATTGAAAAAGGCCTCCCTAAAACTAGGGAAGCCTCTCTCTACTTAATGGTGGATTTTACAAAGAAGTCTCATGCTTCTTGGTTGCAGTTTTTGTGGCTGCATCCTTGGTCGAATCTTTCTTTGCAATCTCCTGTTTCTTTTCTTTTAAGTCTCCAAGGACGGAATCCTTATCAGGTGCATCCTGTTCAGCCTCACGCTGACGTTCCTCATACTTATCAGCCAGCTCAAAAATATGATTCTGGCTATCGTAATGATAAACGTGATCTGTAAGCTGATCCGCAGGTTCTACCTGAGTAGCATTGACTTCCTTAACCATGTTTTCCAGCTCTTTAGCTGTCATCTGGCCATTGTCCTTTACAAGCAACACCTCATGGATACTGCTTGGGAGAACGAAGAAGTCACCGCCCATCTTCTGAGCTGCATCCTCCATGAAATTCGGATATGCAATAACACCTGCTCCATGGATCTTATCTGGAACTGTAGCAACAAACATCTGCTCATCTTCCGGTGCGACCTCAGGAATCATGCCAGGTGCAAGCTCACTCATTACTTCAGACATACCTCTGATCTCAGATGGTCTAATCTCTGGTGCATTCTCCATGGCATCAGCGCGAAGCTGCTCTTTGGTAATGCCATACTGATCAAGCAACTGATTGGTAACAAGGATTGTTCCATTGCCGGAATCTGTCTGATCAAGAACAAAGCGATAAACAACAGCCATATCCTCCATTCTTTCATGAGGTACGCTCTCAAGAAGTTCCGCATTCTTCTCTGCAGAAACCACTTCCATAGAAAGCTTGCTCTTCATCTGCTCATAATCAGAAAGCGACTCCAGATCGACCTGAGGGGATTCACGGAATCCTTTCTCCACTGCATCAGCAAAATGCTCTGCAATCTCCGGAATTGGAGTTCCGTTCTCATAAGAAGCAAATGCCTTTTCAATGCTGATGTTCACTCCAATAGAACTGTCCGTAGGTCTTACCGTGATAGCATCATAGCTTTCATTCATCTTATCTACTCTGCGAGCAGTAAGTTCAACATCAGCTCCTCTAACAGCAAGTTCAGCCTTTAACGCATCCTGGAAACCTTCTTTGAAACGTTCATAATCCATATTCAGTTTTCTCCTTTTCTTTTTGCATTTTGTTTAATAGAAACACCGGCGCGCGCTTACCGGAATTAGCAATAAAAAAGCGCCCGGCTTCGTGACGTTACAATCACGAGCTGACGCTCTTTACTTTGCCTATTTACTTTCTGCAGAAAAGGATCTTAAAGGAAGCTTTTTGCTTCACTTCATTAAATCCATTGTAATAATATCATAGGGATTTTCTTTTGAAAATGCATGGCAAGTGTATTCTTAGTGCCCTTTAGATGTCATATTTGTACCCTTAACTCAAATCATATCTAAAAATTCTTTTATTGCTATTAGGACTGTGTCACCGGCGTAGCAGATTATGTGAGGAAGTGCTCCTATTATAGATCCAAATATCAATGCCTCTAAAAACATCTTCCAGTCAATCGGTGATGCAAACAAATAGGTAAAAGATAATAACACAAAGAGGCCGCCTATTATTCCACAAACCAGCCCAAGCACACCACTTGCAAAATGAACCATAGCTATAAGAACTGTTAAAACAGCCTGAACCGGTAAAAGAAGTATTTTCAATATTAAACGGATGAAGCTTCCGAATAAACTTAATGCCATCATAATTCACCCCCTATTTATTCAATATCTGCTCTATAAACTTAATTACTTCATTTTGTTCTGCAGCATTCAGCTTAGAATAAAGTTGATAATACTTGCCTAATCTCCTCATTCTGGCTTCTTCCTCTGAATTATCGCCATAGAGTAGCCAATTACTGGACACATCATATAATGCAGAAAACTTTCGAACTTCTTCTGCAGATACTACTCTCTTGCCAGACTCTATCGCACTAAGAGTCGGACGTGACATCTCCATAGAACGTGCAGCATCCTCTTGATGCATACCTGCCTTATTTCTTGCTTCTTTTAATCTATCAGCTATAGTTTTATCCATAACGCACCTCCATGTCAGCATTTCTGACATCTTCATAATAACACATTTATTTTATTATGTCAGCATTTCTGACATGAGTTTTTTAAAAATCTAGACTCATGAAAATCATGAGCCTGGAATCATGACAATTATTATTTACGCTCTGTTACCTGCCCATTGCTCCAATAGCTGTAGAATCTGCATTTCCATCTCTCTAGCTGTTGTTTTCTGAGGGAAATATTTTTGAAGAATGCTACTGTCAAACACCACACGGTTTAGAGGATTTTTCTTTTCCTCGTCCATTATTCTTTCTATGAGTTCTGCAGTACAATTCCCTTCCTGACTTGATTTCTTCAATCGCTGTGCTTGTGATAATGACGGAGTAGTCTGTGCTATTTCCATTGCCTCATAAAACTCTTTCTGTTCTTCCGGCTTCATATAGGAAATCTCTACTGCAGGATTAAAAGCTATTTTCTTTTCATCTACAAGATCAAGAAGCTCTGGAATAAGATTGTTTAGCCTTACAAACCTCTGCACCGTTCTGGCACTTTCACCAGTTTGCTTTGCCAGCTCTTCATCTGCACGTAACCTCGTGCCAACTTGACACGAAGTAAGATCTGTTCGCTTTCCCTGATGCTTTAGTGCCTCCATCTTCATTTTATAAGCCTTTGCCCTTTCACTTGGCAAAATATGTTCCCTCTGTAGATTAGAATCAACCATCAAAATGGTCGCTGTATCATCGTCCATTTCACGAATAATTGCAGGGACTTCTTTTTTCCCCGCCATGATGGAAGCATACCTTCTTCTGTGTCCAGAAATCATCTCGTATTCTCCATTACCATCAGGACGAATTATTACAGGTACGAGTACTCCGTATTCTCTAATACTATCAACAGTTTTTCTCATATCCTCGTCATCAAGCACCTTGAATGGGTGATTTTTAAACTCATGAATCTGATTGACCGGAATCATAACAACCTGCTCGCCGGTCTCTTGTCTCTTTTCTTCAGTTGTAAAAATATCTTCATAGCTCTTTAAGCTAATATTAGTTCCTCTTCTTGTCATAGCTAAGCACCTCCTGTGTTAATGATGAATAAGCTTCAGCGACTTTGCCTGAAGGAGCATAAGCAAAAATACTCTTTCCTTCTGCACTTGTCTCAGCCGCTCTAACTGATCTTGGAATCTCTGTCTTAAACACATTTATCTTGTTGCAATAGGTATCACGAATTAAATTACTGATATCCTTGGCATAATTCGTTCTAGCTTCTACCATAGTAATTAGAATTCCTTCAATGCATAACTTAGGATTAATTTGACGCTTAACCTGGTTTATCGTTGCAAGTAATTGTTCTAAGCCTTTTGCTGATAAGTAGTTTGCCTGAACGGGAACTAAAGTTGCATCAGCAGCTGCAAGAGCATTTACAGTTAGCATTCCAAGACTCGGCATACAATCCAAAAGAATATAATCATAATCTTCTCTGAGTGTCTCTAGAAACTGCTTAAGAATACGCTCTCTATTCATAGTATTCACAAGTGATACTTCTAGCCCTGCAAGAGAAATATTTGAAGGGATTAAATCAATACCTTCCTGCTGATGGATCAACACCTCATCCAGCGCCACTGGATTTTCACTTATTGTTCCATTCAGAAGATCTGAGAGTGTAAGTTCCAAATCATCAGGTTGTGGATACCCCAGGCTGATCGTAAGTGATGCTTGGGGATCTGCATCTATTAGAAGCACCTTTTTCCCCTGTTTTGATAATCCAATACCTAAATTTTCTACTGTTGTTGTCTTTGCTGTGCCGCCTTTCTGGTTAACTACAGCAATTATTGTTGCTTCTTTTTTCATACTGTCTCCTTCCAATTTGCCATGTCATAACTGACCTTGGCTGTATAATAGTGATCAATGGTTAGCGGTGCGTTGTAGATGGTGGTAAGTAAGTACTGCTTGATGTTATGGATATCCGATGTTTGATTCTTGAAACAATCCAAGATGTATTCCATATGGCTTGAATCCAATTTCATAAACTGTGCTTTTACAACATTTGCTGGCTTATCCTCCCCGGATATCCGGATTGTCTTTGCCTTGCTGGTAAGCACATCGACCATGATTTCGAGAATTTCATTAATCCTTCTGACTTCGTAAGGATTCCTTTGAGTCATTATGTCTATCTCCAGCTTTTCTCTAAGATAATCCTCATATTGTTCTCGTAATCTCATCGAATCTTCCTTTCCCTGTGCCTGTACCACCTTTATCTTCGGAGATGCTGATTCCGCCGATAGATTGATTGGATTGGTATTAATAAAATCAGTGTTGTTATAATTAGTATTATTAGTGCATGATTTCCATGAGTCCGGACCTGTGATTATCACATTTCTAGATTCATGATTTTCATGAGTCTCAGAATCATGATTTTCATGAGTCTGAATTATTCTTCTGTCAGGCCCATAGTCATGCAATCCGGTAGCAAAGTCCTTTACATAGATTTTTGTTGGCTTACCCTGACCTTGCTTTTGTCTTTCTATTAAACCGGCTTTATCTTCCAGCTCTTTTAGCATCTTCGTTGCTTTCTGATTAGCACAGTGCATATCTGCCATAATCCGATCCAATTTGTAATAAATAAACACTTTGCCATCTTCATCAAGCCATCCATTTTTTGCTGAAAGAGATGCTCTGTCCAGCATTAAGGAGTAGAGAATTTTTGATTCCATCGTTATTCCCGCAAATTTCTCATCCGTGATCAAAATCTTGGGTATTTGATAAAAAGCAAATTGATCTGCCCCTCTGCCATAAAAATAATTAAAATCCACTGGCGTTCCTCCTTTCTTAGATTTGGAATAAAACAAAAAAAGACGCCTAACCTACAGGAAATGCTGTAAGTTAAGCGTCTTCCGACGATTCTTATTTTGTTTATATCAGACATATTCAAGTAGTGCACTACTGTCACGACGTAGGCGTTTGTTTTGCACCTACTGTCACGAGTTCAACAGCTACAACTACCCGAATATACTTTTTCATGTGCTTTCCACGCTCAGAATAATCAGTCTTATCAAACGTGAAATGCTCGAAAAAGTGCGTAAATTCAAGGATTTCTATTAGTTCACTCTTGTGAGCAACACTACAGTCTCCACATGGCTCGTCCAAGGGAACTGATCCACAGCAACGGCCCTGGTCATGACGTAGCCACGATCCTGTAATATCTCCAGGTCCCGGGCAAGTGATGTGGGCTTGCAGGATACGTAGATCATGTACTTAACGCCGTAGTCGATGATCTTGGAAAGGGCTTTGGGGTTGATGCCGTCGCGAGGCGGATCAAGGATGATGAGATCCGGTTTGTCCTCGATGTCATCAAGAACCTTCAAAACGTCGCCGACGATGAACTCGCAGTTATCAAGGCCATTGAGCTTAGCATTAGTCTTGGCGGCTTCCACAGCTTCTTCAACGATCTCAACACCTATGACCTTGTTGGCAACAGGTGCTAGGAGCTGAGCGATGGTGCCGGTTCCGGAGTACAGGTCGTAGATGATGCCGTCCTTGTCGATAGCCTTCTGGTCGTACAAGCTCCTGATATAGCCGCGAACAGTCTGGTAAAGAACCTCGGCGCTTAAGCTGTTTGTCTGGAAGAATGAAAAAGGTGTGATCCTGAACTTCAGACCAAGAAGGTACTCATAGAAAAAGTCTTGGCCATACAGAACCTCTGTACCCTCGTCGATAACAGCGTCCGCAAGGGAGTCGTTTTTGGTATGAAGGATACCTGAAATCCTGCCAGTAAGGTCAAGCGCCAAAAGCACATCCTTGTAAGGCGTAAGGTCGTGCTCTTCCTGAGTCGTAGTAACAAGGTCTATCAGAATATCTCCAGTCCTAACTGCCTTCCTAACCAGCAGATGTCTAAGATACCCAACCTGCTTCATCCTATGGTAAAAAGAGATCTCTCCCTTATCATACATAGGCGAAAAATAGTCCAAAGTAGCCGACAGGATCTTCTTGTAATCGTCGTCTACGATCCTGCAGCCACTGACTGTTACGATGTCATAAAAACTGCCCCTTTTGTGCATACCAAGACAAAGGGGGCCACCCATCACCTCGTCTCCGAAGGTGAATTCCATTTTATTTCTATAAGCAAACTTAACCGGGCTGGTCTTGATACCCTCCCAGGTAAACTTGCAGTCCTGTCTGTCCATGGCAGGCTTAATGAGCGTTTTGACCTGCTGCTCTTTAAGGCCAAGTTCCTTGACGTAGGGCATGGTAAGATAGCTGCATCCGCCGCACTTTCCAAAGTGGATGCAGGGGCTCTCAACTGAATTCTTGGCTTCCTCCACAACCTCAAGGAGTCTTCCTTCTGCCCTGTCTTTCCTGACCTTCTGGATCTGAACAGAGACTTTCTGATCAGGAAGGACGCCCTTTACGACGACCCTTCCTTCACTGGTTTCAACTATTCCTTTATTGGGGAATTCTACGCGTTTAACAATTCCCTGAATAACATCTTTTTTCTTCACTAAAATTCTCAGCTTTCTTTGATGAAGTCCTCATCTTCGAAGTCATCTTCGAAATCGTCAAAGTCATCATCGTAATAATCATCCTCAAATGCAGGAGTCATATAGCGATAAACCATGAATGCGATAGCTGCTACTGCTGCGATAGCTCCGATAACCGCAAGGACCCAAAGGATCACTGTGGAGGGCTTACTTGCCTTTTCAGCCTCTCTCTTATCCAGGAGCTCACCCAAACGTGACATTTCGATTAAGTCTTCAATTCTTGATTTTACTTCCATTTGCAACCCCTCCATAAAGTATTTGATATATCAAGTATACCACATTAAAGTTTTTTAAGTTTGGCAAAAGCGGCGTACATGATTTTCTGGCCACACTCGTCAAACATTACTGTAACCTTGTAGTCCTTTGGTCCCTTCTCCAGAGAAGTAACCTGGCCCACGCCATACTTAACGTGGCTTACTCTGTCCCCCACCACGTACTCCGGAGTCTCCATCTTGGTGGGCATTCCCTTGGAAAGGCCAGCCAGAGACCCCTTAGCGTGAGTCGCTCCAACTCCCGCAATATAAGGCTTATCAGGAACCGCCCTCTTTTCAGGCTTCTTCGGAACAGGCTTAGCCTTAAGCTTATAGGTGCTAGACAGCGAACTTGCCGCGCCAGAAGCGCTACTTCCAGCCTTCTTCCCAAGCCCCTTGGCATAGGCAGGCTTGATCCCGGAATACCCCTCAGCTCCCGCAAAAGAGCTATCGCCATAAGAAGAGCTGTCATCATCCGCAAAGGAAGACTTCCTTCCATAGGTGCTCTCCACACCCTCATAGTCATCAAGGCTCTCCCCGTCATCATACAAAAATGACGCAGCTGAAACCGGCTTTTCTCTATCCAAAAGAGAATCCGGTATCTCACTTATAAATCGGCTTAGGCGGTTGTACTGGGTCTCGCCCCTTATCATCCTGCGCTTGGCAGCTGTCAGCGTAAGATTCCTCTTAGCCCTAGTGATACCCACATAGGCAAGTCTTCTCTCCTCTTCGATGCCCTCTGGATCTGCATCCTCCATCTGTATTGTCATGTAGCTTGGGAAGACATTTTCTTCCATTCCAGCAAGATATACGTTTTCAAACTCAAGACCCTTGGCACTGTGAAGAGTCATAAGAAGGACCTTTTCGTTATCGTCTCCAATCCTGTCTATATCCGCAACAAGAGCTACTTCCTCTAGAAATCCTGTAAGAGTTGGCTGCTCTATGTCCTCATTTTCCTCATAGGCTGCGATCTTGGAAATAAGTTCGTCCACGTTACCAGCTCTGTCGT
>CAMVJI010000060.1 GCA_947167765.1 uncultured Butyrivibrio sp.
AAAACAAATTGAATGTCGCGGTGTAACACGATATACTAATATTATCATATTGGCTGGCATTTTTAAATCTGATGCCTGCCATACCTGGGAGGAAGTACACACACATGAGATCAGTAGCCCGCATGGAGCTCAAACCTGGAATGATCACAGCTGAGGATGTTCTCAACTATAAGAACGAGATCATTGTTACAGCTAATACCAGGATCAACGACACCATCATCGAGAAGCTTGCAAGACAGTCCATCATGGTGGTTCCTATCAAGGAAGATATTGATTTTGCCACAACGCATTTTGAAAAAGTCAGACTTTCAGAAGGCTTTAAGAATTTTGAGAGTACCTACAAGATTTATTTTCCTGTATTTAAGCATGTTGTTATGAATGCAGTAAACAACAGGCTTCCCATCAACATGGAACAGCTCATGGATGTTTATCGCAACATCATTGTATGCGCCAAGAGCGGAGAACTTCTTTTAGACTATCTTTATAACATGCTTCCTGGTGAAGACGATATGACTCACGCTCACTGTCTTAACTCTGCACTGATTGCAGGTGTTTTTGGCACATGGCTGGGGCTTTCCAACGAAGACACCAATCTCTTTATCCAGTCAGCATTTCTTTATGATATAGGTAAGCTTTCAATCCCTTATCAGATCCTGTGGAAGCCTGAAAGACTTACTTCAGAAGAATACAGACTTGTAATGAGACACACCACCATTGGCTATGACTTCTTAAAGAGCTATGGAGATTACAATGAGCATATCTTAAACGCCACCCTGCAACATCATGAAAGATGCGATGGTTCAGGCTATCCCAAGGCGCTTTCTGATACAGAAATAGACAGATTCGCCAAGTATATTGCGATCGTTGACACCTATGAAGCTATGACATCTCCAAGAAGCTACCGTCAGAAGCTCAATCCATTCCAGATAATTGCCAACTATGAGAACGAGGGCTTTGTAAAATATGACTATGCAGCCATCAAGTCAATCCTCTCTCATATTGCCAATGCCCAGCTTGGATTTAATGTTCAGCTAAACAGCGGTCAGATTGGAGAAGTTATCCTTATAAACGAAAAGGCCCTTTCAAGGCCTCTCGTAAAAATGCAGGATAATTCACTGCTTGATATGTCCACTAACAAACAGCTTTCTATTGTGGCTGTATTCTGATATCACTCTACTCCAAAATATGCATCGAAGATTCTTTTTGCTATAGGTACTGCAAAGCTTCCGCCACTGCCTGCGTTCTCAACGATAATGGTAACGCAGACCTCAGGATCATCAGCTGGAGCAAAGCCAGTAAACCACGCATGGGAATCAGATGTAGAATCAGTAAATTCAGCAGAACCGGTCTTTCCTGCCGCAGTGTAGGAAAGGCCTTTTAATTTGCTGGCTGTTCCCTCTTCTACTACTTGTTTCATCATAGCCTTTAAAACATCCGCCTGATAAGCAGTCATGAGTCTCTTATAATTTACTGGCGAATAACTTTTGACATTCTTGCCATCTTCACTCTTTATACCGCTTATGACATATGGCTTCATGAGCTGTCCTTCGTTGGCAATTGCACAGGTGATCATGTTAAGGTGCATAGGAGACATTGCTGTTGCTCCCTGTCCAATCGAAAGCTGCATAACGTCTGCAGTACTGGTGCTGTCATCAATAGAAGCTGAGCTCTTTGCGTACAAAAGATCTATTGGAAGCTCCTCATTAAACATAAGCTGGTCAAGAGTATCAGCAAAGGTATCCCTTGAAACTGAAAGTCCTATATTGGCATAGGATGAGTTACAGGACTCAGCAAATGATTTGATAAAATCAACGCTTCCATGATTTTCACCGTGATAACAGGAAATGTTCTCACCATCATAGCTAAACTTGCCAGAGCATGTAAATCTGTAGTTGTTGTAGTCCTGAGGATGCTCCTTGATATATGCAAGGGATGTTACGATCTTAAAGGTTGAACCTGGTGGGTAAAGTCCTTGTGTTACCCTGTTAAGCAGCTTGGCATCAGGGGACTTGTCAGCAATAAGACTGTCCCACTCCTGCTTTATTGTACCAGGATCAAAGTCTGGCTTTGAGACCATGGCAAGAACTTCACCAGTTTTAGGATTTGAAACAACAATGGCACCCTTTCTTGCAGAAAGAGCATTATAAGCCACCTCCTGAAGGTTCACATCAAGAGTAGTCACGCAGTAATCACCAGGATATTTACTTCCCTTGGTATCAAGGGCCACTTTTTCAGAAAGATCAATACTTGTGTTTATAAGGTAATAGTTGGCAAGAGCCTCTATTCCTGCCTTGCCATTGGTTGAATAGCCAACCACATGGGCAAATTCTTTTCCGTAAGGATAGACTCTTGTTTCCTTCCCATCAGAAGACGCTTCTGAATAGGCCAGTACATCGCCGCTTCTTGAAAGGATCCTTCCTCTTGAGTTCTGATCAAGCAGTATCTGCTGTCTTGTGTTGTAGCTGTTGTCCATTAGTACCTGTCTGTTGTTATAGGAATAGGCACTTATGTAAATAAGCATCACAGCAAATAAGGTAGCATAAAAACCGCTGAGGATGATTATCGGATATGATCTTATCTTCTTTTTCTTTTTAATCTTCTCTTCTGCCATAGTCTCTCTCGTAGTCATCGTATCTATTTCTTGCCTGTCTTTCGGCTTTTTTTGCTTCAAGCTGGGCTCTTCTTCTCTGCATTGCTTCAAATCTCTCATCAGTTCTTATAAGGCAGACACCCTCCACCACCATGATCATAACAATGGTCACAAGCACTGAAGTTCCGCCGTAGCTCACAAGGGGAAGCGTAACACCTGTAAGAGGTATAAACTTGGAGCCGCCGCCAATAGTAAGAAAACTCTGGAAAATGTATGCAACTCCAATGCCGCATACAACCAGCCTGTAGTATCTGTCTCTGATAAAGTAGCCTTCATACATTATCATGAAAAATGAACTCACAATAATAAGGGCCATTGTAACAGCAAAAATAACTCCAAGTTCCTCTGCTATTGCTGAGAAAATAAAGTCCTGCTCAACATATGGAATTGATGTTGGTGAACCGCCGTAAAGTCCAAGGCCGAACCAGCCTCCGCTGGATATTCCAAACAGCGACTGTGAAAGCTGATAGCCGGAAGATGCAATATCACCAAATGGATCCAGCCACGCGTGGACTCTGACTCTGATATGTGAAAAGAGCTTGTAGGCAACTATACTTGCAAAGCCTCCAATGGCAAGTCCAAGAAGCAGATACCAGATGTTGTCTGTGGAAATATAGATAAGTGCAAGATAGATAACAAAGAAAATAAGCGCACTACCAAGGTCCCTCGATAAAACCAGAATTATCACATGTGCAGCGGCGACTACAGATGCCAAAAACAATTGCCATATCTCTTTTGCCTCCACCAAGGCTCCTGCCATGAAGAACAGGAATAACACCTTTACCGCCTCTGATGGCTGGAAGGTGATACCTGCCAGGGTAAATGTGATCTTGGAGCCATTGGTAGCTGCGCCGTAAACCAGAACTGCACCAATTGCAACAACTCCTAGTGCTGCGTAGAACCAGGTAAATTTCTTAAGAAGATCAAACCTGAAGATGATCTCAGGAATAAAGAATCCAATTATGAAGGATGCAGTTATTATAAAGAACTGCTTAACTGCCTTGTCATAAGAAATCCTTGTGATAATGATAAGGCCTATCATCAAAAGAAGGCAGGCATTGTTTATTATCAGCCTGTTGCCTTCCGGATAGATAACATAAAAAAGCATAAGGACTGAGGCAAAGATCACTATCTGAAAAGCAAAGAAAAACAGATAAACAGGTTTTCCAGTCCTTGCTATTATCTGGATAAAGCAGGATATCTGCACCACGAACATGCATATTATCTGCCTTATGTAAATGCCACGCCTCTTTTTTTCTGTCTTGAAGCGAAAAGTCATGAAAGCCTCAATGCAATAGATAAGCATAAAAGCATCTATGACATATTTAGATATTTCAGTTACATATAGTTCCATTTACGTATCACTCAACTCCGCGTTTAAAATGTCCCGTGGTAAAGCCGCCATTTTCAAAAATATCTTCAGGCCTTTGTCCACTTATCCTGCCTGTGTAGTAGTCAAGGATCTCCCTGCACCTTGGGCCATCTTCAATGGTAAAGTCAATTCTAAGATCATCAAACAGCTCTTTTCCCATGATCTTATCAAGATTGCCATGAAGAGATGTTGGAAATGCGTTCCAGATCACATTGTAGCAGTGCCTGCAGTTACAGGTAACTGTCATCTTGTTATTTTTCCTGTCCACAATGTTTACATTTTCGCTATATAGCTCATGCATTTTTCCACTGCAAGCATCAGTAGTCTTTTTTATACAACCGGCACTTACCATCATTGGAATATGCCCATAGATATTGTAAGCTACTGTAATCTTTACGTTTTTCTTTACGGCAGTAACAAGCTCAACCGCCTCACCAAAATTAAGTTCATATGGCACTGAGATCTCTGTAGCAAAAATGCCATCATCAGATATTCTGTGGTCGCCATCAGCCATGGCAATATCAAGAAGTTCAAGTACAGCTTCCCTGTTCCAGTTGTAGACTCCGTAGTCAAAAGAAATATTTCCCTTATATCCGTGTTCTTTTAAAGCCCCAAGCTGTTCAAGATTTCGCACCAAAATGCCATCAAATGAGCAAAGTTTTACAGCATCAGCTACCCTCTTGACTTCAAGGCTTCCATCCCAGGATTCTTCCCTGGTTATATATGGAAGCGCTGCATAGAACTTAAGGCCACTTGCATTTTCTTTTACAGACTCTATCCAAGCCTTGGTCTTATCATCTGATGATAAAAAGATATTGCTACTGACAAAAACTCTGTCAACAAGTCCAGAAGAAAGGTCATAGTCAAGGACGGTTTTAAGCTGGTCCTTAGTGGTTACAAGAACCTGCAATCTTCCCTTCTTTTTCCCTGTTTCCAGGCTCTTGTAGCGCTCAAGATCTGATCCTGATAATGATGGAGCCATCGGCGTTTCAAAGCTGTTTTCCAATATAAGAGCTTCGTCCATCTTAACACATAGCTGCCTTCTAAGCTCATTTAAGGAGCTGACAGCTATAAATATTCCAGATCCTGTTCCACCATCATCTATTGTGATATCGATAGTCTCAGCTTCGTAGGAAGTCTCTCCAAGCTTACCTAGCTGTTTTCTTATAGACTCCTCATCCATAGGACGCTTACTTGCGCTCTGAACCTCTGATCCATAGGCTTCCTCGTAAAAGAAATCATCGCCCCTTTGGACTGACATTGTAAGCTTAGCCTTTTGACCCACTATAAGCTCGCAGTACATATCGCACTTATACTTAAGTGTTGATGTCAGATACTTGTCATGAACCCTGGCCAAAATGTCCTCAGAAGTTGCATTATAAGCGGGAGAAATCACTGTCACCATGGACTTGTCATTATGTCTGTGATAATAGCCTTCGCTTATTCCAGTTCTCTGATAAAGATTCTTTAGTGTTTCCAAATCTTCCTTTGAAACATTATGGTCTCCCTTGGGATCATCGTAGTATTTATCGATATATTTTCTGTAAAGAGCTGTAACACCTGCGCTGTACTCAGGCTTTTTCATCCTTCCTTCTATCTTGAAGGAGCCAATACCTGCATTTATAAGCTCTGGGATAATGGAAATAGTGCTCATATCCTTAAGGCTAAGTGGATACTGTTCACCCTGGTTTCCATTTATACCATAAGGAAGTCTGCAGGGCTGGGCACATCTTCCTCTGTTTCCGCTTCTACCACCTACAACAGAGCTAAAAAGACATGCTCCAGAGTAGCAATAACACATAGCACCATGGATAAAAGCCTCAACTTCAATATCAGCCTCATCCCTTATGGCCTTCATCTCAGAAAGGCTCAATTCTCTTGCAGGAACAACTCTTGTATAGCCTCTCTCCTTAAGGAGCCTTGCTCCATAAACACCGGTTATAGTCTGCTGGGTGCTGGCATGAAGTTCAATTCCAGGAAACTCCTGCCTGATGAGCCTTGCTACTCCCAGGTCCTGAACTATTACGCCGTCAAGATTTTTCTCTGCATAGGGAACCATGAAGTCGTAGACTTCAGAAAACTCACCCTCTTTAACAAGGGTGTTAACAGTCATATAGATTTTTTTACCGTGGAGATGTGCATAGACAATAGCGTCAAGAACCTGATCCCTGTCGAAGTTGTCAGCGTAGGCCCTTGCGCCAAACTTAGATCCCCCTAGATAAACTGCGTCAGCGCCAGCATTAAAAGCGCCCACCATTGTTTCATAGCCACCTGCAGGTGACAAAAGTTCTACTTTCTTCATATCGTTCCCAACAAGCCCACAAAGGGCTCTTAACAAATAAAAAGGCTGTCAAAAGACAGCCTTAAATTATCACTTCTTGTTCTTGACCTGTGTCTCAAGCTGAATGATCTTCTTGGAAGACTCATCAAGCTTGGTCTGAAGGCCCTTGCTGTTTTTCTCTGTGTTTTCAAGCTTGATCTGAGTAGCTATAAGCTCATGCTTAAGATCATAGAGTTCCTTCTCCTTCTCAGAGAGCTGTTCCTCCATCATCTCAATCTGTTTCTTGCTCTTGAAGTAATCATCAGCAATATTGAGCTGTAACAAGACATTTTGTGTATCGATGGGCTGTCTCTTGAAGCCATCGATCTTGTTGTACTCAGAAATCTTATTGTTGATATATGAGGCTACCTTCTGAAGGTACTCCTCACTCTCATATCCGCTCAAGGTAAAAACCTTGCCGCCAATTATAACCTCGGTATCTGTCTTGGACGCCATGATAATCTCCCCACTCAATCGTTATATAAAATGATTATATACCGCTATCAGTGGGCATTTCAAGCCCTAAATGGTGATATGCAGCATCAGTAACTACGCGGCCTCTTGGGGTTCTGTTTATGAATCCGTTTTTGATAAGATACGGCTCATAAACGTCCTCTATTGTACCTGCATCTTCTCCAATGGCAGCTGCTAAAGTATCAAGTCCCACAGGTCCTCCTGAAAACTTACCAATCATAGTCATAAGAAGGTTTCTGTCTGTGTGATCAAGACCCATTTTATCTACATCCATAAGGTCAAGGGCTGTTACAGCCACATCCTCAGTGATCCTGCCATCAAATCGTACCTGGGCAAAGTCCCTTACCCTCTTAAGTATCCTGTTGGCAAGACGAGGTGTTCCGCGGCTCCTGCGCGCCATCTCGATTGCGCCTTTTTTATCAACTTCTACGTTCAAAACATTAGCTGACTGCATGATGATGCTGCACAGCTCGTCAATCTCGTAAAACTCCATTCTGTGGATCATTCCAAATCTGTCACGAAGAGGTGCTGACAGCATACCTGCCCTTGTTGTAGCACCAATAAGGGTAAATCTTGGAAGATCAAGTCTTATTGACCTCGCTGTAGGTCCCTTACCTATCATGATATCAATGGCAAAGTCCTCCATTGCAGGGTATAAAACCTCTTCAACCTGGCGGTTAAGTCTGTGGATCTCATCCACAAACAAAACATCGCCTTCCTTAAGGTTATTAAGGATTGCAGCCATATCGCCGGGCTTCTCAATTGCTGGTCCTGAAGTGATCTTGATGTTGACTCCCATCTCTGAAGCTATGATGGAAGCAAGAGTTGTCTTACCAAGTCCGGGAGGTCCGTAAAAAAGAAGGTGGTCAAGACTCTCTCCCCTCTTCTTGGCAGCCTCTATATAAATCTCAAGACTCTCCTTGATCTTCTTTTGACCTATGTAGTTACTTAGAGTCTTGGGGCGTAGTGACCCTTCAATCTTGACGTCCTCAGCGCCGTACTCCGCATCAAGTCCTCTAGCTGTAGTCTTAATTGTCCTCTTTTCCATTAGTACATCTCCTTAAGCGCAAGTTTAAGAAGTACTTCTGTATCAGATGCCGCACTTTCATCTGCCTTAAGAACCTTCCTGACAGCCTTCATGGCATCTGTTGAATTGTAGCCAAGTGCAACAAGAGCAGCCACAGCCTCATCTCTGGCAGAAGAAGCATCTCCTGAAAGATCATCAATAGTTACAGCAGCGCTATTTCCAAGCATATCGTCTTCAGATACCTTGATCTTGTCTCGAAGCTCAAGAGTGATCCTCTCTGCGGTCTTCTTCCCAATGCCTGGGGCTGCAGATATGGACTTGGAGTCTCCTGCCATTATGGCAAATCTAAGGTCATCCGGAGTCATAACAGACAGGATTGAAAGTCCACCCTTGGGGCCAATTCCATTTACAGTGATAAGCATCTTGAAAAGAGAAAGCTCATCCCTTGAAAGAAATCCATAAAGCGTGAAGGAATCCTCCTTGACGCTGGTATATGTATAGAGCTTGACCGCTTCACCTATACCAGGCATCCTGTCCATGGTTGATCCGGAAATAAACACGTTCATGCCTATTCCACCGACATCAACCACACAGAGCCCTTCTTCGATATACTCAATAATTCCATTTACATACGCTATCAAATTACTATCCCCCAATGAAAAGATCGTTTTATATATTGTAGAACATTTGTTTGCATATGTCTATCAATCTTATTCTTTTGTCTTAATTTATTTTTAATCATCGGGTCCCACAACATAAGCTGTCGCATAATCTCTCATATCAAAAGTGTATGAGCCTCGCATCTCTTCCATGTTATCATTAAAAACATCTGCGTCTTTCTTTGCCTCTTCATAGGTATCATATGATCCAATGAGCTGATCATAGGCATAGGAATATGAAGAAGATCTATAAACTCTATATTGCTTTTTCTCGTTATTTTGATTTGGCAAAGTCTTATCAATTTCTTTTTCCATTTTTATATCCTCCAGAATATTCATGATGAATAATACAGAAATCATCTGTCTTTGCACACATTATAGACTTTCAAGGTATGAACGTACACTGAGCCTATGGTTTAGTATGTACAATTTAGTGTAAAAAAGTCTCGTGTATAAAATCAACGAACATATAAAATGGAATCACCAGTACTATTCCCATGAAAACGCTAAAGATATTGGCTACGATACCATAGAAAAAACACCTGGGCCCAGGTTCTCCTTTATCTGTAACCAGTGCAAAGCTGTAGACAATGGCCTCAAAGATCATAATTATGATCTCCAAAAATCCTGCAATAAAAAGTCCCGGCCAGCCAGCGCGGCTTAAGAAGTACACTTTAAATATGTTGTATGGAATATTGGTGATGGCATTGACAACAAGAAAGCTGATGATATTTCTTTTGTTCCTTGGAAACTTAAAGAGCAGGAAAACTATCCATTCAAATACCAACGTCAAAAGATAATGCCCCAGCACATCAATTATTCTAAACAGCGACTTTCCCACGTAATGCTCAGTTATGGTATTTGCAGCATAGTCATATGTAATAGAGGCATTAAACTCCCTTCTGTCAAAGACTTCGCTGACCTTTACCGGTCCAGCCTCATCTATAACAAGTATCCTGAAGGGATCCGGAACATCATAATCAAAAGTTACTGCGTTTTTTTCATTGGGCTTATAGTAATTGTTCTCCCAGAAAGATGTAAAATACGTCCATCTCTCATAAGAGAAGTTTTCAAGATACTCATCTATAGTTTCTTTTTCAGGATCAAAATCCCTTAATTCTGTATTATATGGTGCATCTTCATTTTTCCAGTCATCAAGCAGTGCCACATAACAATTCTCCGGAGCATTGACGAGTTTTATGTAAATTGAAGGCTTCGCACCAATGTCAGCTGAAGCCTTAATAGGAAATATGCATATGGAAAAAAGAAGCAGGAACATGCTTCCAAGAATTCTAAAAACTGTACTTTTCTTTTTCACTAAAAAATCCCCAACATATGTTTTATCTTTTAAACTTGTCGATATGAACCCCTGTAAAAGATACAGTAGCAATATCTACTCCCAGGTCATCATAGACTTTTATCTGGTAAAAGCAGTTCTGTCTGCCATCTTTGATAAGCTCAGACTCCCCATATAAAGTCTCTCCCCTTGACATAGAAAGAAACGTAGCCTGCCCCACAAGGCTGGCTGTGAGCTTTTCTTTTTCAAAGTTGGATGCCACAGCAAAAGTAAAGTCCGCCAGAGTATAAATTGCTCCTCCCATCACACCGCCAAATGCGTTTCTGTGAATATCTGTAAGTTTCATGCTGCACTTGGCGTATCCATCCCCTACTTCTTCAATGACAATGCCACTAGCCTCAGTAGCATACTTATCTGCAGCAAAGATGCTCCGTGCTTCTTCAAGTTTCCCCATTATATTAGTCCTCCATTATTATCAGAGCATTTCGCCCATCTCTTTTATTGAGTCAAATATCACATCAGGCTGAACATCAGAATCCGGCACCTCTGAAAGAAGCGTCTCTCCTGTAAGAACCAGTACTCCCATTGCTCCATTGTTGACACCCGTGGCAACATCAGTATATATGCGGTCTCCAACGAATGCAATCTTGTCCTTGTCCACTCCTGTAGCATCAACCACCATATCCACAGTCTCTTTAAAAGGCTTACCAACATACTTGGGCTTTACCTTGGTAGACAGTTCGATTGCTGCGCACATTGCGCCGCAGTCCGGAATAAATCCGCCTGGAACCGGGCAGTTTATATCAAGATGTGTTGCCAGGAACTTAGCACCCTTCATGATATAGACACAGGCATTTGAAAGAGTTGTATAATCAAGGCTCTTATCAAATCCAACGACCACTAGATCAGGAATTTTCTCGCAGTTGGCGCTACTCTTGGCAGCCTGGGCATCTCTTTCTGATTCAAAAAGATTTATCCCGGCCTCCTCAAAGCTCTTTCTAAGCTCAGGAGTTCCAAGAAGATACACACTCTTCCCCGGATACTGTGACTTTAGGTATCTGATCATAACATCCCCGCTGGTCATAATCATATCTCTTGTAATGTGACAGTTCATTTTACGCAGCTTCTCAATGTAATTCTCAGAAGACACTGATGAATTATTGGTAAAAAAGATATACCTCTTGCCAGCTCTTTTAACCGCCTCTAAGAAATCCAGGGCCCCGTCTAATATCTGATCCCCAAGATAAAAAGTTCCATCCATATCAAGGACAAAAAGATCTGTATTATCAAGTATTTGCTTCTTTAATTGTTTACTCTGTAAACACACACACATAACTTTATATGTAAAAAAATCCTTTCGAAAAATCTACTATAACATCATATCACATACAAACTTGATCTTTTTTATCTACATAAAATCTTAAGAAATTTCGATGGTAAATCTTAAGAATTATATATTACTCTTATATTTGTGCTAATCTGAAGCACGTTCATAGTTATATTCTAATAGACTATCAGGCACATCTGCCAAAAATTCCATGATAGTAACAAAACCAATAGAAATGAGGAAACCAAATTTGCCAAAAAAATATCATTACCTGAATGCAACAGGAGCGCTGCATTACAACATGACCAACGACTATATGTTCCGTATGGTACTCCAGCGTGATAAAAAAACTCTAATCAAACTGATCAGTTCAATTCTTGGCATTTCGCTCAGCGAGATCAAAGACGTCAAAATAGAAAATCCAATTGAAGTAGGCAAAACAATCAGTGATAAAGAATATCAGCTTGATATCCTTGTACTGCTCAACGACGACACCTACATCAACATTGAAATGCAGGTTGAAAACTACAACAACTGGCCAATGCGATCATTATCGTACCTGTGCAGGCGTTTTGATAATGCAACTCGGGGACAGGATTACAACTTGATAAAGCCTGTCTATCATATTGGTTTTATAGATTTTACTTTATTTGAGGATCATCCTGAGTTCTTTGCTAAATATCAAGTAAGAAATGCCAAAGATTCCTATTTGTATACTAACAATTTCAACCTCTACGTGATAGAATTGAATCATACAAGCATGGCTACTACAGAAGATAAAACCAATCATGTTGATACTTGGGCAAAGCTTTTTAAAGCAACTACATGGGAGGAAATCAAGATGATAACAAAAGATAATCCATCAATGAATTCCGCTGCTGAATCTATATATATGTCTAACGCAGACATCAGCATTCTTGAGCAATGTCGTGCCAGAGAAGATGCCATTGCTCATGAAAAATATCAAAAAGAGCTTATCGATAGCCTTAATGAAACCATCGCTAATGACAAAGCCATCATTGCAGATTTAAAGGCCAAGCTAAAGGCATATGAAAACAAAAGCAATAAACCATTTCTTTAAAAATAATATAATCAATAAATTATACAACGCTCACGATGAGATTTTCGTGAGCGTTTTTAGTTATTTAGATATTCTCGTTCTTAAGATGCTTTTCATATAACAGCACCACATCTCCAGCTTGAATGATAAGATTTCCTCTTGGAATGATAGCCTTTCCTCTTCTACGTATCATAAAGATAAAGCTCTGCCTTGAAATGT
>CAMVJI010000061.1 GCA_947167765.1 uncultured Butyrivibrio sp.
CTTTTGGCTGGTTTTGAAAAACAAAACCAGCCAAAAGAACCGTCCCCATGGCTTGCAGCCAAAAGAACCGTCCCCGTAGCTTGTTTTTATTCAGCTAATCCGTCCATTCTTGAATAGAAGAACAGGTACTGCTGCATGATGCCGTTATATGGGGCGTACTTGTCGAACATAAAGCCGTCAGGATACTTAAGATCCAGGACCCTGTTGATCCAGACGTCCTTGGGGAAGGCATCCAGTCTGTGGTATCCAAAGAGGATCTCACAGTTGGCAACCTTAACTCCCACGCCGTACAGAGATAGAAGCTTTTCCATGAGGGCTGCGTCATCAAGGTTCACCCAGGACTCCAGGTCCACAGCACCGCTACACACATCAAGTGCTGCCTGGTGTACGTACTTGTCTCTGTAGCCAAGGCTGCAGGAAGAGAGTTCTTCCATTGAAAGAGCTGCCAGCTTGTCAGGTGTTGGGAAAGAATAAACAACTCCCACTCTTTCATCCTCGCAGATCTCTTCACCAGCCAGCCTGCATAGCTTTTCAATAGAAGCCTTGATGGCTGGGATATTCTTTCTCTGGGATATGATAAATGAGATCAGCATCTCCCAGGGGTTCTGTTTTAGGATCCTGATGCCCTTACCAAACTCTGAGGCAGCATACAGATAAGGATCCGAATCCTTATGGATCCTTCCCCTTATGTCCTTATATGAAAGGTCAAGGTCAAAATAGTTTTTCCAGAACTCTTCAAATTCTTCCTTGCTGCAGCCAAACTCGTATCTGTTATCATCCAGCTCGCTTACGAACATGTGCTTGTCAAAAGCAGAAATACTGTATGAAGCGTCGCCGCATTCATTGAATCTGAAGCACTGCCCGCTTTCTGCTATTTTTTTTAAATCAAAATCATCTTCTATTCTTAAGATCATGAAAGATTATTAACTACTCCGATTGAAACATAATTATTGATCATGGCATAAAGGTCAGTGCCTTCACCAGCTTCCCATCTGCGAATACCGTCAACCATGTAGGACTTCCTGCCCTTAGACACCTCCTGAACATCATAGCGATCTTCATAGAAGCCGTCCTTGGACACTTTTGCATCCCTCATTATTCCCTTGCACTCAGAAACCATGCACCCGGGAAAATTGACGTTCCAGATCTGCCATGCATCTAAAGGCCTGTCAATGAGCTCAGCCATTATATCCCTGATATACTTATCTGTCACTTCATGAATGCCGTTATTACTCTCTGAAAAAGCGATGGCATGAAGCTTTTGGAAGGAAGCCTCAAGAGCTGCTCCCACAGTAGCAGAATACTGAAGGTCTGCTGCCACGTTGTATCCATAATTGATACCGGTCATAACGCAGTCAGGTTTCCCTGGAACTATGTTAAGAGCTCCGATCCTGACGCAGTCTGAAGGTTTGCCATCGCAGGCATAGGCCTTGACTCCAGGAACTAGAAAATCTACTTCCCAGACCTCAACCCTTCGCCTTAAGGTCAGGCTGTGGGACATGGCGCTTCTTTCTGAATCAGGAGCCACAACCCACACATCGCCAAACTCTTTTGCAACTTCCGCAAGCCTTACAATTCCATCTGCCTGTATTCCATCGTCATTGGTTAAAAGAATCTTTTTCACCTAAACCTCTTTTCCATTACGAATCCATATTATCCAGATATCCTCTGTCCCAAAGCATGATGTTAAGCTTTTTTGCAAGCTCTACAGCAGGCTGGGTGAAGTACTGATTGGTCATTACAACTCCAACCATCCTGTCGTAGTAATCTCTTCCGGCGTAAATCTCCATAACCGCCTTGACGCCGATAGGTTTGTCGTAGCACTTGCACTGAAAAGCATAGGTAACTCCATCCTTTTCAGCAAGGATATCAGCGCCAAAATCTCCTGAGCCCTTAGTAACTTCCACCTCAAGAAAGCCCGATGCCTTCAACAGGTCCGCACAGTAGTACTCAAAGTCGTGGCCCTCCATCTCGTCCATGGGAAGTTCCTTGGGGTTGTTCTTAATATAGCTTCTGACAACCACAAAGACCAAAATGGCTATGGCAACCACACTTGCTGCATATAAGATTATGGCCGGAATCTCAAACATTTAAGCTTCTCCTTTTATTACTGGAGTTTAAGATCGCCCTCTTTTACCCATCCAAGCTTAACTACTACAAGGTGGATGATAAGTGAAAAAATTGCAGGAAGCACAAAGGAAATAAGTACAAGTCCAGTCCAGTCAAAGGCTGTGATGGCGTATCTTGTGCCCTCTGAGATCTCTTTTACCCATCCGGTATAAACACCGATCTGACCAACAAGTCCACAAGTTCCCATTCCTGATGATACAGGAGCGCCGTTCATCTGAAGCTTGAATACACAGGTTGCGATAGGTCCAGTGATAGCTGAAGCCAGTGTTGGTGCGATCCATATTCTTGGATTCTTGATGATGTTGCCCATCTGGAGCATTGATGTTCCGATTCCCTGTGAAACAAGTCCGCCCCATTTATTCTCCTTGAAGGAGATTACTGCAAAACCTACCATCTGAGCACAGCAGCCCGCTACTGCCGCACCGCCTGCAAGACCTGTAAGCCCAAGAGCTGCGCAGATAGCTGCAGATGAAATAGGAAGTGTAAGTGCCATACCAACTACAACAGAAACAAGGATTCCCATAAGGAATGGCTGAAGCTCTGTCGCCCACATGATAAGGTTACCGATTGACATTGCTGCCTTTCCAAGTGGTGGTGCGATGAGCCATGAAAAGAAAATTCCTACAGCTATAGTAACAAGTGGAGTGACCAAAATATCGACCTTAGTCTCTTTTGAAACTGCTTTACCAAATTCAGCTGCAATGATTGCTACAAACAGAACTGCCAGAGGGCCGCCTGCTCCGCCGAGAGCGTTTGATGCAAAACCAACAGTGATCATTGAGAAAAGAACAAGTGGTGGGCACTTAAGTGCATAGCCAATGGCAACTGCCATAGCAGGACCGCTCATTGCTGTTGCAAGTCCGCCCACTGTGTAATCAACACCTGAGATGGTTGCCACAGTCTTCATAAGAAATGGAATGTGGAACTGGGTTCCGATGGTGTTGATGATGGTTCCAATGAGCAGTGAACAGAACAGTCCCTGCGCCATGGCACCCAGTGCATCGATTCCGTATCTCTTTAATGAGATCTCAATGTCTTTCCTTTTTAAAAACTCTTTCATACTTTTTCTCCTCTTTTGAGTATTAATTAGTACCTATTCTAAGCCAATGTCCCTTGAAATAATAGATGATAAATATGATCGAACTTACTGACCAGGTAAGTGGATAAGCCCAGAAGATAACATTTACAACCGGGATGATCCTGACGATCAAAGTGATGTAGGTTATTCTAAGAAGACACCAGCTCGAAAGCATAACTATCATGGGAACTGTGGTTTTACCAGCTCCTCTGTATATTCCTGCAAGGCAGTGACTTAGAGCCAGAAGGCAGTAGAAAAGGCTCTCGGTCCTTGCCTGCGTTACACCAATAGCAAGTACTTCCGGTTCCGAAGAAAACATCCTAAGGAGAACCGGCGCAAATAAAAATACAATAACTCCAATGATCTCAGCGCATCCTACTCCAATTGCGCTGCCAATTATGTTTCCCTTTTTTACTCTCTCGCTCTCGCCCGCTCCAAGGTTCTGGCTTACGAAGGTGGTAAGAGCCATGCACATACATGTAATAGGTAAAAAGACAAATCCCTCAAGCTTAAAGTAACTGCCGCACCCTGCCATGGCAGCTGCACCAAAGGCATTTATATTGGACTGTACAACAACGTTTCCTATTGCAATAACACTGTTCTGAATTCCTGTTGGAAATCCCATCATAAGCTCTTTTTTTATAGTAGGCGGATCCATCCTGAGCCTTCCTATAAATATCCTGTGAGGGCCATCTACTCTTGTGAGCTTAACAAAGGCAAGTATAGCACTGATGAACTGGGCAATGATAGTGGCAAAAGCAGCCCCGCCTATACCAAATCCAGCGTACTTGACAAAGTAGATATCTAAAATAGTGTTGATGATGGTACTTACAGCCAGGTAATACAACGGATGCCTTGAATCTCCCATAGCCTGGAACACTCCGCAACAGGCGCTGTACATAATGTTTCCAAGACCGCCTAAAAAATATATCTTGAAGTATAACACAGAATTGGGCATTACATCCTCTGGAGTTCCCATCCATGAGAGAAGATGTGGTGTAAAGAAATATCCCCATACCGTCATGACTATTCCCATGATAATAGCAAAAGTTATTCCAGTGTGAGAGGCTATCGACACGCCTTTAAGGTCGCCTGCTCCATAGCGCTTACCTATGATAACGCTGCTGCCCATAAACAGGCCGTTGATAAATCCAACCATCAGAAAGATAAGACTTCCGGTAGTACTTACCGCAGCCAAAGCCTCTTTTCCAAGGACATTCCCCACAACAACTGAATCCACAACGTTGTAGAGCTGCTGAAGGAGCTGTCCAAAAAACAGCGGGATTGCAAACAATATGAGGTTTTTAGTAATGGAACCTTTAGTCATAGACTCAATTGTAATATTTAGCTCTATAAAAGAAAAGCACAACTTTGTCAAATTGTTATTTATTTCTCATACTTTTGTAGTATAATGGGTTGCAGTATTTAAAAATCTATCTTTGAGGAGGAAAAAAAGATGAGTGATACTGAAATGATGGCTGCGCTTTTAGGCGTAGGCGCTGCAGCAATTGTAGTTGCACTTATTATCTGCCTTGTTGTTTATCTTGTTGATGCGATCGGTATTTACAAGTACCTTAAGGCTCGTAACTACTCAAATGCATGGTTTGGATTTATCCCATTCCTCAACACATTTGGTAAGGTTGATGCTACTTACGGAAACGTAGACAAGATCAAAGTTTTTGGCGTTGCACTTCCTGCAATCGTTGTTAAGCTTTATCCTGTAATCCTTGTAGTATTCAGCGCAATCACATCAAGGATCAGCGCAATCGCAAGCATCTGCAGCCTTATCGTAACTGTTCTTACAGTAGCTGTTGGCACTGTAGTTTTCAAGGACGTTATGGAGCGCATTGAGAAGCCTGTTTCAACAGGATTCGCTGTATTTGCAAACATCATCACAATCGTTGGTTCAATCAAGCTTCTTGCTGACGCAAGCAAGGTAGCTCCTGGTCAGTACGACTACACAACTGACACAAGAGTTCTTGCTTCACAGGCAGACGCTCAGGGACCAGCTAACATGCAGTAATACGGCTCTTTAGTGTTATGAGAAAAGACCCTCAGTGGAGGGTCTTTTTTTATTCATTCTTCAGTTATCCATACTCTCATTTCGTTCTCACCACGGTTTCCCCAGGTATTGTAAGGAATAAAGCGTATCTTCACCGCCTCTTTTTTATACTCAGGTCTACATGTGTACAAGCTAGAAGATGCAGCATCACTTCCGCCCCAGACAAGCCTTTCACCATCGCCCTCTACAACAGATACTCCTCCAAGAAGTTCTTCCTCAAAGTGATCTGTAAGCTGTGAATCCTTCCTCAGCACAAGCTTGTGAAGGCCGTCTCCGTTGTCTTTTCCCTCAACGCAGTACACCTGTGGTCCTCTTGCCACAGCCACCTTATGGATATCCTCTGATACGTTAAGATTTGCATACCATCTCTTTGGCTTTATCTCCATATCAAGCAGGATGCTATGCTCTCCTTTTGGAAACTGAACATACCAGTATCCACATTTTTCTGTGATCTTTACTGCGCTGCCATCAATGCTTCCCTTTACTTCATCTCTCCAGCCAGGAAGGCGTATTCCAATGGTCACATCGGTTTCTTCCTTATTTTCTATTTCGAAAAGAACTTTTCCGCTTCTTGGATAATCAGTCTTTTGCCTGATGGATATCTTTTTACCCTTATCCTCAAGGGACATATCAGAGGCAATAAAGAGATTGACCAAAACTGCATCGTCAAATACTGAATAGATGTAATCTTCCACAGAAGTTATCAGCCTTGCAAGGTTTGGAGGGCAGCAGGCACAGCCAAGCCACTGGGGACGAACGCTTTTTACGTGGCTCTTTGTTGGATCCAGCTTTCCTTTTTCCGGCACAACCTCAAGGGGGTTTACATAGAAAAAGTGCTTTCCATCAAGGGCCATCCCTGAAAGAGCGGTGTTGTAGAGAGCTCTTTCCATCACATCTGCATACTCTGAATTTCTTTCAAGATTAAGCATCTGCTTCGCAAAAAAGATAAGTCCAATTGATGCGCAGGTCTCACAGTACATAGTGTCGTTTGGAAGATCATAGTCCAGGGTGAAGGACTCTCCAAGAACGGTGGAGCCGATGCCTCCTGTGATGAACATGCGCTTATCTACAATATTTCTCCAGATTTTTTTGCAGGCTTTTTCAAATTCTTTATTTCCGGAGGCCTTGGCCACATCTGCCATTGCAGTACACATATAGACCAGTCTTACCGCATGCCCCTCTGCTGTGTCCTGCTCTTCAACCGGAAGATGAGTCTGATCATACTTCATTGCTTCAGCAGATACTCCCAGGATATTTCCGCCCTTGTCCATGGATTTTAATCTGCTCCACTCCTTTGGAGAATCGCCTCTTACCTTTAAAAAGTACTCAGCAAGATCTCTGTATTTTTCTGTCCCAGTGATGTGATAGAGCTTCATCAGACCTATCTCTATTTCTTCATGGCCATCAGCAAAATGATACTTGCCTTCTTCCGGTCCAAATGTATCACACAGGTGTGCAGCTACTTTTTCAGCAACATCCATTGCCAGTTCACTTCCTGTTGCAAGCTTATATGCCACAAGCGCTTCCAACAGATGTCCCATACAATATAGCTCGTGGCTCTCTGCAAGGCGCATGTATCTTCGCTCCGGACATTTTATAGTAAAGTAAGTGCCTATATATCCATCGGGCTGCTGCGCCTTTGAGATCAGTTCAACAACGCCATCTGCCAGAGTTTTAAGCTCATCATCCCAGGTGTCAGAAAGGGAGTATGAAACTGCTTCAAGCCACTTGTACACGTCGCTGTCCTGGAAAACCCAGCCGTAGTGATCTCCCTTTTCAAGCCCTGCTGCAATCTTGAAATTTGCAATAGCATGACTCTTTTCATTAGGGATAGATGCGTCATTTCGCTCTCTTTCTATGGCGATATCGATGCTGTCATTAAGCACCGCCCACTGGTAAGGTATCATTTCTTTTCTCACCAGCTCTTTATACCTTTTCCATATCGGATCTGTAACGCAGACGTCTCTTCTTGCCATGAATAAAGCTCTCCTTTTCCTTTAAAAAAAGGCAGCGCAGTGATCTGCTCTGCCTCTTTCACATATTCTAAAATTATTTAAGTCTGATCTCAACTACGCTGGCAGCTGGAAGATTGAGAGTAAACTTATTGCCAGATACCTTCTTGCATCCGTCGAAGTTCTTCTCTACAACCAGATCAGGATTTTCAAAGGTGTTATGGTTATGAGGATCGCAGCCTCCAACAACAGTTGCTTCAACAACTTCGTAGTCCTTGTCTTCAGCAAGCTGAACATCAAGTGTCTTACTGTCTGTCATTGAAAGGTTACATACTGTTACACTGATAACGCCGTCTTTCTCAGTTACAGACTCTGTGATCTCTGGAACACATGTATCGCCTTCTCCGATATTTCCTGTTCCTGACAGTGAGCTCTCTAAAAGCTCTGCACCCTGGTGGTGACGATACTGGTGGAATACATGATAAGTAGGTGTGCGGAGCATCTTCTCGCCATCAGTAAGTATTACTGACTGAAGAACATTGATCATCTGTGCGATGCATGCAAGCTTAACTCTATCGCAGTGCTTGTTAAAGATGTTCAGTGTGATTCCGGCTACAAGAGCATCACGTACTGTGTTCTGCTGGTAGAGGAATCCTGGATTTGTTCCTTCCTCAACCTTGTACCATGTTCCCCACTCATCAACAGACATTCCGATCTTCTTTTCAGGATCATACTGATCCATGATAGCGCTGTGTCTTGATACAAGCTCTTCCATCCTGTAAGCCTGCTTCAGCGTTCTGTAATAAACATCCTCGTCGAACTCTGTTGCACTTACCTTTGGCTCCCATCCGAAAGGCATATCATAATAATGAAGGGAAAGAAGATCCATAAAACCATGTAAATGCTCAGGTGCGTGGTCAAAGCATGTCTTAAGTACCTGCTCAGTCCAGTGATAGTCATCTACATTGGCGCCACAGCAAATCTTCTTGATAGGCTTTTTGTCATCGTACTGTCTTACATACGTCTGATAACGGCGGTACTCATTGCCGTAGTACTCAGGTGTCATGTTTCCGCCGCAGCCCCAGTTCTCGTTACCAACTCCGAAGTAATCTACTGTCCATGCCTTTTCTGAGCCGTTTGCCTTACGAAGGTTTGACATTGGAGATTCTCCGTCAAAGGTCATGTACTCAACCCACTCGCTCATCTCCTGAACTGTGCCGCTTCCGAGGTTTCCGTTTACATAGGTCTTGCAGCCAAGCTGTTTGCACAGCTCCATATATTCATGGGTTCCAAAGCTGTTGTCCTCTGTTACTCCGCCCCAATGAGTATTTACCATCTTTTTACGTTTTGACTTTTCGCCGATACCATCTTTCCAGTGATATTCGTCTGCAAAACATCCACCTGGCCAGCGAAGTACAGGAACCTGGATCTCTTTAAGAGCATCAACTACATCCTTACGCATTCCGTTTACGTTAGGAATGTCAGAATTCTCTCCTACATAGAGCCCTTCATAGATACATCTTCCCAGATGTTCTGAAAAATGTCCGTAAATCTCCGGCGCAACCTTTCCAAGCTTCTTGGTTTCGTTGATAACTAGCTTAGCCATTTTTTTATCCTTTCCTTATTACTCCATATAGTGAACACACCATATAGAATGATTATTATTTCCAACAGCACTGATGCAGAATGTATTATTACCTGCCTCATCAGTCATGTTGATCATCACACCTTTATATTCTATGCCATCTATGTTAATAGTCACATAGTTGCTGCCATCTTTAACAGTATATTCTCCCTTCAAGGCTCCTTCGATCTTTCCGTTTTTAAAAGTGCACTTTACGGGGTTGTTGACCTTGGCATCCACTGAAAGCCCATGATCTAATACATAAAAGGTTCCTACAGGATCGCTCTGCTTATAACCTTCTGCAGAAAGAGTCTCACCCGATGTGGCAAAGGGGAATATGCATGGCCATCCATCTTCATTCATGGCCATCTGATGAACTCTTACGTTGTGAGTCTCACCTTTGTCAGCATATCTCTGGTGATAAACAATGTAGAGCTTGCCATCCTTGTCCTTAAAGGTTGACTGTCCGCCTGGAGCCATGTAGGTCACATCAAGACTTGGCAGTGTGTAGTTGCCCATAAGCTTGGTTCCGTAATCTGCAAAGGCATCCAGATCACCATTTATCCCAAGGCTCTTTCCTGACAGATCAGTGTAGGTTCCATCAGGAGTTTCTGAACGCAGAACCCTTATCTGATAGCCACCATCTGCCTGAAGATTTCCGTAGGACAAAAAGAGATAGTAATATCCAGTATCTTCGTCATAGTGAATGTACGGACCTTCTATAGGATGATGACCGCCGCCAATAAGCCTCTTTCCGTAATAAGCATCGATCTCTGCATCATCGTCAGTAACAGGGTGTATTGGATCTCCAGTCTCTTTATCCAGCTCAAGAAGGAAAATTCCTCCTGACCATGAGCCGTATACCATCCACAGCCTGTCATCCTTGTCATAGAACATTGCAGGATCTATGGCATTTGGCCACAACTGGTTGTTAAAACCTGCGGCAGTGATATATCTTTTGCGAAGCTCCTTGTCCTCTCCCATTATGTCGTAGTAATTGGTCTTGGCTACATCGGGCCTGGTAAATCCCGAATAGATTATGGTCTTTTCATAGTGGTAGGGGCCTTTTATATCATCAGAAACCGCCACTGTAATATTGGACTTAATATAAGTAGAAGTTGTGCAGAAGTACATCATGTACTTGCCTGTGGTCTTGTTGTAAATAACACTTGGCGCCCAGACCGAGTAGCTTCTCTCAGTATTCTTGCCAACATATGAAAATGCATCAAAGGGTTCAACCAAAAGATTATCAAATATCTTGTTGGCCTTTGTAACCTTGTTGGCCCAGCTCTTCCAGGTGATAAGGTCATCTGAAGTTGCAGCTGTCATGTGGGTTCCGTAGCAGTAATAGGTTCCGTCGTCTCCCACTATTATCTGGGGATCGTGTAAAGACCCTGCGGTCTTAACTGACCCTTTTTTGATGTCTTCTTCCTTTAGTTCCTTTGGCAGCACCGAAGGCTTACTATTTTCCATTGCACATCCTCCGACCATAGAACAGATCAGGAAGCCTGCTGCCAGTGTCCCGATCATTCTCTTTATTGTATTCTCTTTCAAACTATTATTTCTCCTTGATGACGGTCGGGTATTGCCCATTTATTGCCATCTTATCTAAAGCTAAATACCGGCCTGCCTTCAGCATTCCACTTAACAGGCATAAGTCTTGCATGGCGGTTTGGATTGTACAGAGGATCCCCCACTATCTCTTCATCGCTCCTTGCGTGATATACACAGATGTCTGTGCCATCTTCGTCCTTGGTAAAAGAGTTATGACCAGGTCCATATATTCCCAGCTCCTCGTCAGATTTAAGGACAGGGTACCTCTCTTTTGTCCAGGACCTTGGATCCAAAAGATCTGAATCCTTATCTGCGCTCAGCATGCCCATGCAGTAAGCCTTTCCGGTTTCGCTGGCTGAGTATGTCAAAAAGATCTTGTTTCCGCGCTTTAGTACAGCCGGTCCTTCATTTACCCAGTATCCCACTCTCTCCCAGTCGTAATCTGGTGTGGTGAGCATGACCTGAACAGTTGCCAGTTTATCAGGGGTCTCCATCTTTGCGATGTAGAGATTACTTATCTGCCTTCCGACGCCCACCTTTTCTGCCCAAACATAGTAGTGATCGCCATTGTTTTCAAACACTGTGCCATCAAGTGAAAAAGCTTCAAAAGAAAAATCGTCTCCATCAGCTCTTTTCATCTTGCCAAGCTCTACCCACTTATCGCTCATCGGGTCCTGACCTTCGCACTTTAGAACGTAAGGCCTGATGTTCCAGATGTTGTCCTTATCGCCGCCTGCAAAATAGATATACCATGCGCCATCAAGATAGTGCAGCTCCGGAGCCCAGATGTGGACGCTCATAGGACCGTCATCGTGCTTGTGCCAGATCTCTTTTTCAGGAGCCGCAGGGAGCTCTGAAAGGCTGTCTGCTCTTCTTAGCACGATCCCGTCATAGGCAGGAACGGAAGCTGTAAAATAGTATGTTCCGTCACCATGCCTGTATACATAGGGATCAGCCCTCTGAAGTATCCAGGGCTCGTTATATTTTAGTAACTTACTTGTATCCATAAAAAAGTATTTCCTTTTCCCCTCACATTTTGCATCAGCCCTTTACCGCTCCTGCTGTCATACCATCGATGATGTACTTCTGGAACACAAGGAAGATGATGAATATCGGAAGAATACCAAACATTGAACCCGCAATGAGCACATCATAGTTATTGCCATAAGGGGTCAGAAGTGTATTAAGTCCGATAGGAAGCGTGAACTTCTCAGCTCCTTTAAGAACAAGAAGCGGCCAAAGGATGGCATTCCAGGATCCCATTGCACACAGGATACCCATTGAAGCAAATGCCGGTTTTACCAGTGGCATGATGATCTTAACGGAAATATAGTACTCATTGGCTCCATCAATTCTTGCCGCGCTCAGTAGCTCTTTTGGCAGACCCGTCATATATTGCCGGAAGAAGAATATGGTGGAGGCGCTACAAAGTCCCGTTATTATGACTCCCACGTAAGTGTCAATAAGACCAAGGGCAATTATCTCCTTGTACATAGGGAGCATCAGGATCTCAAAAGGAACCATCATTGTGGCGATAACCAGCGTAAATAAAAGGTTCTGGAGTCTGAAATTGTACATAGTAAGACCGTATGCCACGAAGTAGCAGATAAGAAGGGTCAATACTACAGAAAGAACTGTTATGAGAAGAGAGTTCTTGTACCACATGAAGTACTTTCTGCTGTCCTGATTTCCGCCAAAGAGGTACTTGTAGTTGGCAAGGGTCATTGTGGTTGGATTAAGATCCAGGGCAAGTCCTTTTCTGATCAGTTCAGTTCCTGGTCTGAAAGAGGCCAAAAGACCTGCTAATACCGGAAATGATATGATGGCGCAAAGGCACACGAAAAATCCGGTTCCAAGTATAGAACAAATAATATGCTTTGGAGTGTGAGAAAGATTCTGATGTGTGTTGTTTGACATGATCAATCCTCCTC
>CAMVJI010000062.1 GCA_947167765.1 uncultured Butyrivibrio sp.
ACATAATAGAGCATAGCCTGCATAGGGCATCCATCAAGGTCCAGGATCTGAGCCTCAGGGAGCGAACTTTTAAGAATACTTGTAACGCTCTCTCCGCCTTCCCTAAGGGCCTCAACATTTCTGTTTACTCCCTCAAGTCTCAGCATCAGGTCAAGACACACAACTGTAGGATCAAGGGTTGTTATGTCCTCGTAGCTCTCAGCTGTCCTTGTTATAGACATGATCTGGTTGGAGCGAAGAAGATTGCCCTTAAACCAGATATAGTCGTTGTCATCACCCACAACCACAGCCGGCCTGTCATAGGCTACTGCCACTGCATCTGCAGGATCGGTATAGATTGAAACTTCGCCGTCAAGGCCATACACGTAATAGAACGGCTTTTCTTTTACATCCCTGTTTATCTCAGGAACGATATTCCTGGTGCCCTCAAACAACGTCTGATTAGGTGTAAGGACTCTAAGCTGCTTGGACTTGATGTCATTCTTGGTGGTGATCTGAACGATCTTTTCAAACACATCAACAGACAGGACGGATAATGTGTTGCTGCCAGCCTCAGCCTTTAAGGTGCTGATTATCTGATCGTCGTAGGTAGCAACAAAGCTGCCGCTCTCCTCGTCCTTTACAACTCTTGAGAGCCTCAGCTGATTACCATTTATCGAAACCCCTGTGACGTACACGCCGTCTGGATGATAGTTTTCCAGCGTGTTTCCATCAAGGTCAACGATCTTTATGTTGTACATGGCGTAGATCGGATTACCGATCTTGTCTATTCCCACGTCGTAGGAATGGCAAAGGCCATAAACCAGGTCCTCACCCATGAATCCCAAGAGGATTATGTTATCGCCATTTTCAGCCTTGATATCGGACTTGGCCTTGTTGTTAAGGTTCATAAGGCTAAGGCTCTTTAGATCACTCTGCCATGCAATAGTGCTCTCCGACTCCGAAATCTTGTACTGTCCGGCTCCAATATTGTCAACAACGGAGCTTGCAGACTTGCCCGCAAGGTCCACTGCATAAATGTCCTGATCCAGCATTGCGTAAAAGATATCACTGCTGCTGAGGTAAGCTATTGACCCAACGTAGCTGCGAAGGATCTCTGCAGACTGCTTGCTCTCAACAAAAGCCATCTCTTCCACCGCATTGATGGCTGTGTTGTAATCGTAAACTCCAATTCCCACGCAGCCCTCATGAATACCGCGGTTCATATATCCAGCCACAGCAAACCTGACATTTCCTGCTTCATCAACCTTCAGGATCTTCACAGCGTGATTGTCCCATCTGGTCCTTAGGTCATCGTTATCAACGTCATAAAATCCAAAGAGGTAAGCCAGTTTGTTTTCTGAACCATTAAACATAAAGAGCCTGTTTTCGCTGACAAAGGCAAAGGCGCTTCCGCCGCTGCTTTCCACCAGCTGCAGCTCAGGATCAGAAATGCCAAGGGCTATGTTGTTGGTGCCAAGAGAGTAAGAGGTTGAATCAAAAATATAATTCATGGTCCTCTCAAAATTCAGAAGGTAGAGCCTGTCCGTGGTGTATCTTACCCGGTAGTTTTCCGTGACATTGTAGAGTCTTGACACAGTCCCGTCTTTTACAGTGACCCTGTATCTTAACTTATAGCTGCCAGTCTGTCCGTGAAGATCCGTCACATAGACTGAAGGTTCTGTATGCTTGGTAATATTCATATCACCCCAGGTTACCTGGTTAAAGCTGCTGTGGATGTTCACCTTGTTAAAAGTGGTGTTATCCCCTTCAGAATTGGACTCCAGATATCTGGTATATTCCTGCATCTGCTCCTTGTTAAAGGTCGCCTCTGAAAACTTAAGAACAAAATCCAGTTCATCGCCCATGTGATATTTGCTGTCATCCTCAGTCCACACGAACCTTGTATAGTATCTGGCTCTGCCAATCTCAGTATCCATCAGCATTACCAGCATATATTCTGTATTTCCTGTTATAAGATCTTTTAGCTGAAAAGAGCCTTCGATGTAGTCATTGTTTTCGCGGTAGTCCGTGATCTCAGTGTTCTCTACAAGACTTGAGCCATTGATATTCCTGACTTCAAAGGCAATGTTCCAGACTTTGTTTCCAAAGGTGTTGATGCGATAAGAGACTTCTCTGCTGGCTCCCACAGGCATGATAGTCCCCCGAAGGTAGTTAAGGTCCACCTCGCTGATGTATCCGTGAAGGGGGTTTATCTCTTTTCCCTCAGATACAAGGCTTACAATGGGAAGTGTTGCCTTTGCCATAGGTGCAGACATGTCCGCATTGTCGCCACCTGAAAATCTGCCCACAATGAAAAGAGCTAAAACCAGCACCGCAACAAAATATATTGATTTGAATATTGTTAGTCTAATTGATTTATCTCGCATAATTGACTTTCAATTCTCACAAGAGTATTATTTTTCTATGAATAGTCTAACTTTATTTCGTAAACGCTTCATACCGGATGAATGCGTCGAATTAAAAGACGATGTCATTCTTAAACGCACCGATACCATGATTGTGACCAAATGGAAAACCATTCGCGATCGGTGTGATCTTTCAAGCGGTTATTCCTGCTACTATCTCGATAGAGGCTACAAGATAAGCAAGTTCATTAAAAGTGATGGGTCGCTCCTTTGTTGGTACTGCGACATCATTACCTGTGAATTTGATGCCGAAAAGAACTCGCTCCTTGTGATCGATCTTCTGGCAGATGTTAAGATCTACCCAGACGGCAGGATCCGCGTTGTTGACCTGGACGAACTGTCCGAGGCCTTTGAAAAGCGCCTCATTGATGAGACTCTTCTTAAAAAGAGCCTGCTCTCCCTGAACAGGCTCCTTAATGAAATCTATTCAGATGGTATTGAGCCGCTGGCTGCTCCCATTGAGGAGCTTATTGCTGCCGGCCAAAATAGCTGATCAATTCTAACGCCCACATCCATCAGTAGAATACGTGACCACCAATGTTGATACCAGATAACCCTGGTACCGGCGTTCTGAAGTATACGCAGTTTCCTACGTTTGAATATCCCTTCATGGCTTCATCTGCTGCCTGATAACATGAGGATGTTGCCTGGTCATTGGCAAGAGCCAGGGCAAGTCGCCCGCTTCCTACCGGAGAAAACTGTTTGTTCTGGTAAATAACTCCCACAACTGTATCTGGATAAACAGAGCTTAAAACTCTGTTGATAACTACTGCTCCTACTGCAACCTTGCCCTCGTAGGGTTCTGACCCTGCCTCGCAGTATATGAGGTTTGCAAGTAGTGCCCTGTCCCCTTCTGCAAAAGAGACTTCTGAAATATTACGCCAGGTTGATGACTTGGCAAGCTTGGACAGCCTCATCTCTTCTGCCAGCTTGGCTTCAAGATTCTTGATATCAGCTTCCTGGGCCTTGATCTGATCTTCCAGTGCCTTGGCCTTGGCCTCAGCATCTGAAATGTCGTTGGCATACTGCTTGATAGAACCTGACGTCTGATTCACAAGACCTGAAACTCTGCTCTGCTCCGCCTGTTCCTTGACCTTGTACTCTTCAAGCTGATCTTTTTCTTCTTCAAGAGTAGCCTCTTTTTCCTCGATGTACTGACGGGTCTGCATGTATTCGTTGAACATCCTGCGGTCATAGGCTGCAAGCTGCTCAAAGTAACCCTTCTGGTTAAGGAAATTGGCAAAGCTTCCTGTAGAGCCAAAAAGCGTTCCAATAAGAAGATTGTCCTGCTTCTCATACATGAACTGTATGCGCTTTTTCATGGAGGCGTACTGCTCTTCCTCCTTGGCCCTTGCTGCATCCAGCTCCATCAGGGTATTTTCGATATCCGTTTCCTTGTCATCTATCTGTTCTTCAAGCTGCTCGATATTGCTGGAAACCTCGCTGAGCTGGGTGTTAAGGTTATTGAGCTGCCCCTGGAGAGAGCTCTTTTCCTCGTTCATCTCAGCAATATCATCCTTGGTCCCATCAAGTTCACTCTGGGACTGCTGTTTGGCCTTCTTGGCTTCCTCAAGCTGCTTCTTGGTGGATTCTGTGGCATAGACTGTATCGCTCACAGACCCTGAAAGTAAAACGGCTGTCAGGATGCAGACAATAGCCCTCTTTACCAAAGACACTATGAAGTTGTCTGCTCTGCCTGATAATATGCCGTTTTTCATATCTTTATAATGTTATCTTGATATTCCTTCCACTTGGCTGGTACTGATAGTACCTGACTCCCGCAGCATCGAACATCCTCTTTGATGCTCTTGTTGCAGGTGAGTCGCTGTATTTATCGCTGTCGTATACGACAGTCCTTATGCCAGACTGTATGATAGCCTTGGCACATTCATTACATGGGAAAAGAGATACATAGAGCTTGGCGCCAACCAGGCTCCCGCCTCTATAATTAAGGATAGCATTGAGTTCGCTGTGAGTTACAAAAGGGTACTTGGTGGTAAGTTCATCGTCCCCTTCCCTTTCCCAGGGAAAATCATCATCTGAACACCCCTTGGGAAATCCGTTGTAGCCCATGGAGAGAATGTTGTTATCTTCACTGACAATACAGCTTCCTACCTGGGTATTGGGATCCTTGGACCTCATGGCCGCAAGCTTGGCAACTCCCATAAAGTACTCATCCCAGGAAATGTATCCATCTCTTTTCATATGTGGCCCCCTTTACTTGGTTCCGAAAATCCTGTCTCCTGCATCCCCAAGACCAGGAACAATGTATCCATGTTCATTGAGTTTCTCGTCGAGAGCGCCCACATAAATATCTACGTCAGGGTGAGCCTCCTGCATAGCCTTAAGTCCCTCAGGAGCTGCGATGATGCACATAAAGTGGATCTTTTTGCAGCCTCTGTCCTTGAGCATCTGGATAGCTGCTACGGATGATCCGCCTGTAGCCAGCATAGGATCTACAACAAAGATCTCTCTTTCAGAAACATCAGCTGGCATCTTGCAGTAGTACTCTACTGGCTTAAGTGTCTCGGGGTCTCTGTAAAGACCTATATGTCCAACCTTGGCTGCTGGAATAAGAGCAAGCATACCGTCTACCATTCCAAGACCTGCTCTGAGGATAGGAACAACGCAAAGCTTCCTGCCCTTTAGCTCTTTTACAGTGGTCCAGCAGATAGGTGTCTCTATCTCAACATCGCAAAGCTGCAGGTCTCTTGTGGCCTCATAGCAGATAAGCATCGCTATCTCGCTGATGGTCTGCCTGAAATCCCTTGTACCTGTATCAATTCTTCTGATAAAACCAATTTTGTGCTGGATCAAAGGATGATCCATGATAACAACTTTACCCATTTTAATCCCCCTTTTTAATCCTCAAGTTTTGCAATCCTGCGGCTGTGCTTCTCAAGGTTTGAGAACTCAGTGTCCAGGAAAGTATCTACGATCTCGTTGGCAAGAAGTTCGCCAACCATTCCGCCGCCCATGGCAAGCATGTTGGCGTCGTTGTGCTCCCTTGTGAGTCTTGCAGTTGTGGTCTCAGAGCAAAGAGCACATCTTATGCCCTTAACCTTGTTGGCTACTATGGAAATGCCAATTCCTGTTGTGCAGATGACGATGCCCTTTTCGCACTCGCCCTTTGCAACAGCCTCTGCTGCAGCTCTGCCAAAGTCAGGATAATCACAGGAGTTCTTGTCATAGGTTCCAAAGTCCTTGTACTCTATGCCTCTCTCCTCTAAGTGCTTTTTAACTGATTCCTTGCGGTCAAATCCGCCGTGATCACTTGCGATTGCTATCATTTTTTCTCCTCTTTCCCTTAAACGCCCCTCACTAGTGTCTATTATATCAAATCCGGACCACATTGTGACCGGCAGCCTTAAGAAGTCTGTTCATAATGGCCTGTCCGATTCCGCTGTCGTCAAAGGATTCAGAAAACATAACATCCATGTTCTCATCATCAAATTCCCTGAGGACTTTAAAGAGCTCATGGGCTATGGTTTCCTCATTTTCCCTGTTTCCGACACTCTTAACCACGTCAGCAACGTAGAGGCTCTTTGTGGCATCTGTGCCTATTACGCCAACTCTTTTGCCATCTGCTCTTGCTGCTCTGGCCCTGTCATTGATATAGGCCACCACATCCTCCTGACTGCCCTCTACAATGGTAAGCTCTCCCTTTGGAGCGTAGTGGCGGTACTTCATGCCAGGAGCCTTGGGTCTTTCCTTGGAATTGCCATCGATGATGGTCCTGTCTATCTCCACTTCTCCAAGAACCTCTGAGAGCATCTCTTTTGTGATGTAGCCGGGACGCAAGATCATAGGTGTTCCACTTGTAAGATCAACAATGGTGGACTCAAGGCCTATGCCTACCTGCCCTCCGTCGATTATCATCTCAATCTTGCCAGAAAGGTCCTCCACGCAGTACCTTGCAACTGTTGGACTTGGACGCCCTGAGGTGTTGGCGCTTGGTGCTGCAATGTAGCCCCCTGACTGCCTTATAAGCTCAAGGGCGATCTTGTTGTTTGGCATCCTGATGGCCACAGTATCAAGCCCGCCTGTGGTCTCGTATGGGGCCTTGTCAGACTTGTTCATTATCATGGTAAGGGGTCCTGGCCAAAAGGCATCAGAGAGTTTCTTTGCGGCCTCCGGGATCTCTTTTACAATATCTGCAACTGACTCCATATCCGCAACGTGGACTATAAGCGGGTTGTCAGAAGGTCTTCCCTTGGCTGCGTAGATCTTTTTGGAAGACTCAGGATTAAGTGCATCTCCACCAAGTCCGTACACAGTCTCAGTGGGGAAAGCAACCAGCCCTCCATCTCTTATGATGCTGCCTGCTCTTTCAAGGGCAGATCTGGCATCACCATCTATATTTTTTTCATCTATCTTTATTACTTCTGTATTCATAACTTACTTCTTAGCCGTTTACGTAATTTGCTATAACTTCCCAAACGTCACTGGTCTCCATACCAAGGGACCACTCTGCGATACCAGCAATTCCGCTGGCTCTCATGGAGTCGATCTTCTGGCCGATTGACTCAGCATCCTCCATCCAGATCTGATTAAGGACGCCATCGCTTCCTGTATATTCGCCGTAGTTCTGGCCTGCCTCAGAGTTCCACTGCATGTCGATGCTGTGATTACTTATATAGTCTTTTGCAATCTTCATGGAAACCGCCTCACTGCTGACCTGACCACCACTGGTGTGCCAGATACGTGTATAGAAAGGAACGGCATTGATGACCTTAGCGGCATCAACTTTCTCAACAGTGTTGATGATACCATTTTCTACATATGAAAGAGACGCAACAGATCCCGCCTCCTGAGATCCAGCGTAATGCTCATCGTAGCCCATTATTATAACGTAGTCAGCCACTATTCCCTGCTCGTGAAGATCATAGTGATCATTAAAGTGCATAGGTACATAGTTATCAATGGAAAAGACAAGTCCAGCCTTCCTGCAGGCTATTGAGAGCTCTCTTACAAACTCCACAAAGCTCTGTCCATCCTCTGCTGCCACCATCTCAAAGTCAAGGTTAAGGCCGTCAACTCCTGCTGCTGTGCAGGCAGATACCACGTTTTCAATAAGGGCAGCCCTGCTGGATGCGTGTGAAAGAACCTCTCCTGTGGTGAAATCACGGCCACCAGTGAAGTTATCAAGAAGTGCCCAGACTTCAATGCCATTGTTGTGGGCTGTATTAACATAAGAAGATGACGCAAAGCTCCTGATTGAGCCGTCATTACCTGTTACCGCAAACCAAGTAGGAGAAATAACGTTAAGGCTTGTAGCTCCTGAAATCACGTCAGTAATTGTGTCATTACCGCCAGCGCCTCCGATGTTGTGGAAGCCCAGGTTTATCATGTGATCTCTTGAAATGCTGGTGTACTCTGGCTCAGCATAATCTGTTACAGGTATGGGGCTTCTTGTCTTGGAATCAGAGAGTCTTTTGTTCTCAACCCATCCAATATAAGCGTCATTTGTCTTGACCTTGGTCCAGTTCTCAAGTTCTTCAAGAACAACTACTGTCTCGCCTTTTTCAATCTCCCTTAGGATCTCACTCTTTACACCGCCGCGGATCCTGACCTGGGTATCCTTGTTTATGGTTGCTACAGTCTCATCCTCCCAGCTTGTTGTAAGCTGCATATGGTTAGCATCCGTAAAGCCTTCATAGGCAAAGTTGGTGTACTTTTTAACGTAGTCAAGAGCCACGTACAAAACGCCGTTTTCAAGTCTTGTTATGGCGTAGCTCTCATTCCCGCTGCCACCTTCAGTGTCAGACCAGGAACTGCTTCCAACCTCGCTTGTTATGATAGCTGTGGGAGTTGTGTAGATAAAAAGACCATCTTCTATTCCGTAGTAGAATCTATCATTTAAATACTTCTGAACGGAATCAAAATCCATATAATAGTATCCGTCCAGGATCTGTGCGTGCTCCTCAATAAACTCATTGCCAAGAATAATTGGTACATCTGTTGCAGATGTGACGCCAAAGTATGCATCAAGATCTGCCTTCTCAGTGCTGTATGAATAGCGCTTCATAAACTGCTGCAGGACAAATACTCCTGCAAACACAAAAATAAGGACGATTATAACAATCGCCGGAATAACCTTTTTCTTCATTCTCTAGCTCCTTTACAATCGCCCTATATTATAGCAAACTATTTACTTTACGTCATTATGAATGTATCAACTATGCAAGCAAGGATGGGGTCCTCAGTAAATTTTAGGGATATTTCGATCATAAAATATGCTACGTAACTTTCTTGTTCATTTTTATCGTAATAATCCCTTTTCGTCTCAGTCCAAAAGGTTCAAAGCAGTGATAAATCCCATCAGATTTTCCTGAAACGTTTTCTATTTTTTTGACATAAATTAATACATTGAGGCGCCTCAGCACAAATCCTGCCTACCAACATCTTGCATAACACAAAATATGGTATAATTAATGTAGAAAATACGAAGTTGTTTTTATATCTTTTTATAGTCTTTGTGTTGATGTTTTTATATATTATAGGGGAATTTCTTGCAGAAACTTTTTGCAAGACATCTTGCCAGAACAGCAAGATTTTGAATAATCAATTCTTTATTAAGTATTTCCCTGTATCGCGCCTCCTTTCCGGATCATAGCCTTGCTGGAAGCGCCTCACGAAAAATACTATAACAGCAAATTCTTAAGATTTACCATCGAAAATTCTTAAGATTTTCGGCAGAAATTCTTAAGATTTTATGTAGATACTCGAAATATCGCATTTTATGACGATATATCTATTGACATAGTACCTTGTTTCACTTAGTATCTATGTATTCCAAAGTCAGGAGGTATGCATCATGAAAATCGAGAGAGTTAATGATCACCAGATTAGATGTACACTTACCAGAGATGACCTTGCGAAGCGAGACCTCAAAATAACAGAGCTGGCATATGGCACTGAGAAGGCAAAAGAGCTTTTCCAGGACATGATGCAACAGGCTAACATAGAGTTCGGTTTTGAAGCGGAGGACACTCCTCTTATGATCGAGGCGATTCCCATCAACTCCGAGTGTATTGTTCTTGTAATCACCAAAGTAGACGATCCAGACGAACTGGATACCAGATTTTCCAACTTCGCCCCATCACTTCGTGATGAGGAAGACGAGGACGAGGATGATGGCGATGAGGATTACTACGACGAAGAGTATGACGAGGATGAGGACGATGAAGAGGATGTGATGAGTCTTTTCAAGAGACTTCAGCACAGCAACATGTCCGACTACATGGATTCTCCAATGAGTCCTCAGTCAGATTCCAAGAAGGTAAAAGAAAAAACTGGCGGTCCTAAAAAGAAAGACCTGCCAGGCAGGAAGGGATCAAGGATCTTCTCCTTTGATTCACTCCACGAGGTTACAAAATTCGCAAAAATAGTTTCAAGGAAATTCAACGGTAACAACACCTTATACAAGAATGAAGCTTTAGGTAAGTACTACCTGATCCTTCACCAGGGTGATCTTGATAACGCAGTATTTGCCAACATCTGCTCACTTCTTACAGAGTATGGCAAGACAGAGCTCGGAAGCACAGCTGATGAGCACTATCTGGCAGAACACTACACCGTAGTCATCGGCGGCAGCGCAGTTCAGACACTATCTCAGATCTAACAAGACACGGGGACGGTTCTGTTGTCTTATCAATTGAAATAGCTCCGGAGCGAATGAGCTCTGGAGCTATTTTTTAATGGCTTGAAAGAAGATTTATATGGCTTTGGCTTTTAACTTGGCATTTTTTCGGGGCCACGGGGACGGTTCTTTTGGCTGGTCACACGATGACCAGCCAAAAGAACCGTCCCCGTGGCCTCGAAAAAAATGCCCCGTGTCTTGTTTTATTTATTCTGCGAAAAGAGGTGTTGAGAGATATCTGTCTCCTGAATCAGGAAGGAGTACTACGATATTCTTACCCTTGTTCTCTTCTCTTTCTGCAAGGATTGTTGCTGCCTTGAGGGCTGCGCCTGAAGAGATACCTACAAGGATTCCCTCAGATACTGCAAATCTCTTGCCCTCTGCAAATGCATCCTCATTGTCTATAGCGATTACTTCGTCGTAGATCTTGGTGTTGAGTGTATCAGGAACGAATCCTGCGCCGATACCCTGGATCTTGTGTGGGCCTGCTGTTCCCTGTGAAAGAACCGGGCTGCTTGAAGGCTCAACTGCAACGATCTTAACATTAGGGTTCTGCTCCTTGAGGTACTCGCCTACACCTGTAACTGTTCCGCCTGTACCTACGCCTGCTACAAAGATGTCTACCTTACCGTCTGTCTGCTTCCAGATCTCTGGGCCTGTTGTAGCTTTGTGGATTGCTGGGTTAGCAGGGTTTACGAACTGTCCAAGGATCACTGCTCCATCGATCTCTTTCTCAAGCTCTTCTGCCTTGGCGATAGCGCCCTTCATTCCCTTAGCGCCGTCTGTAAGAACGATCTCAGCACCGTATGCCTTAAGAAGATTTCTTCTCTCTACTGACATTGTATCAGGAAGTGTAAGGATTGCTCTGTATCCCTTTGCTGCTGCAACTGCCGCAAGACCGATTCCTGTGTTTCCGCTTGTAGGCTCGATGATGGTTGCTCCTGGTTTGATCTTTCCGCTCTTCTCAGCATCCTCGATCATGCTAAGTGCTACTCTGTCCTTAACTGATCCTGCTGGATTTAAGTACTCAAGCTTGGCGAGGAGTGTTGCATTTGTAACTCCTGCCTTTTTGCTGTAACCATTAAGTTTAAGAAGTGGTGTTCCCCCAATAAGTTCAAGTGCGCTTTCTTTGATGTCTGCCATAATTGATTTCCTCCATTTTTATTTTCTGTAATGGCAACTTTTGTTGCCCTGTGTTTTATTTGATAATCAAATACTATCACAGACCATTCATAATGAAAAATAAGGAAAGTTTATCGGCATCAATAAACTTTCCTTATATTTAGTACTAAATACTGAAATCCGGAATGCTCTCTTCGTGCGCAAAGTTGAGCTTTTCAAGAATTGCATTCCTATATTTAATAAAGGCTGAATGACTTCTGTTTCTGGGATAGCTAAGCTCTATGTTTATCTCATCCACAATCCTTCCAGGTCTTGGAGACATGACTATAACTCTCTGTGCCAGATAAATAGCCTCATCAACGTCATGGGTAATTAGGATCATGGTGTTCTGCCTCTCTTTCCACAGATCAATAAGTACATCCTGGATATTCATCCTGGTAAAGGCATCAAGAGCTCCCAGGGGCTCATCCAGCAGCAGCACGTCAGGCTCATTGGCAAGAGCTCTGACAAGGGCCACTCTCTGTGACATACCTCCAGATAGCTGATAAGGATATGAGTCCTTGAATTTCTCAAGCTCCACCATCTTAATCAGCTCATTGGCCAGGTCTTCCTTTTCCTTCTTCTTACCAGTTGACTTAAGGCCAAAGAGTACGTTGTCCCACACTGTAAGCCATGGGAAAAGAGCATGATCCTGGAATACCAGTCCTCTCTTGGCACTGCTGCCCTTTATCTCCTCTCCATCTGCAAGAACAGTTCCTATAGTAGGTGTCTCAAGCCCTGCAATTGTCCTTAAAAGTGTGGACTTACCGCAACCACTGGCTCCTACAAAGGCGATAAACTCTCCTGGTTTTATATCAAGATTGATATCTGACAGCGCTGTGAGAGTCTCGTTCCCATCAGTCCTTCTGAATATCTTGGTGACGCCATCTATCTTAATATGTCCTCTATCCATCAGGCGTTTTCTCCTTTCTGCCAGCGCAGCACATATCTCTTTACCACGTTTAAGAGGTTGTTGACCATAACGAAGATAAAGCAGATGATTATGATCGCACCATACATCTTTCCAAATTCCGCCCAGCCCTTCTGCCAGTTGATATACCAGCCAAGTCCGGACTCAACGCCCATCATCTCAGC
>CAMVJI010000063.1 GCA_947167765.1 uncultured Butyrivibrio sp.
AAGACTCATCTCCATCGTATGGAGTGTAGTTGTTCTGAATGAAGTCACGTACGTCGATATTGTCTTTCCAAACACGACCTACGAAACCGTCCCACTGTGAAAATTCGTGATTTGCCATGAAAATTCCCTTTCTATTAAATGTAATCTAAAAAGCACCAAGACCTACTATATCATATAGCTGTCAAATTATTAACAATAAATTTAAGAACTTTTATCATGTTTCACAAAGCGGACACACAAAAAGGCGAAGCCTTATGACTTCGCCTGAAAAATGATAATAATTCCTATATGTATTTACTCTTCATCATCTGCGCCAAGCCCATAATTCAGGATTTCATTGTACTTGGCATTTGCTTCTTCTGCAGCCTTTTTACTGTGCCAATTATCGACATCGCTGCAGATAGCCAGCATCTCATCCACGATCAGCTCCGCCGTTCTTGGTTTCACATTGTATAGGTAAGCCAGCATCCTATCCATTGCCTTGGGGCTTCCAAGCTGTTTAGCAACCTGCTCTCCCAGTTCCCTGGGAAACCCAAGACGCTTTACTGCGTCCACCAGCTCGTCACGCTTTCTTGCCCATTCCATACGGTTGTCTGTCATTTCTTAAACAACCCACCTGCAAGATTCTTGATGTCGTTAAGATCAAGCTTTCCGTCTGCTACAGCAGCCTGAACTTTCTTGATGTCATCCTCAGTTACATCAATGTTGGCCTTCTTTAGAAGCTCAACTCCCTGCTTGGGATCTGCCTTGGCAATCTGCGCCATTAGCTCTTTGTTACCATTAATCTGTTTGATGATTGCAGCGATGTCTGCCATATCGTACCTCCTCCAACAAAAATCAACAATTGCAACAACTATATTATACTACTTTAGTTTTGCGCCGTCTTTGAAAGCGTTACCTACTTTTTCACCGATTCCGAAGTAAGCATTCCCAAACGGATCAAAGCTTATTGGCTTAACTTTAGTAATATCAACTGCTCCATCTACGACTACGCTCTCATCAGCAGATACGTTTACGATCTCACCAACAAGAATGCCATCTTCAAAGCTTTTTACCTTGCACTCAAGGGCAACCGGCAATTCATCAATAAGCGGAGCATCAACAAACTCGCTCTTGGTTGCGTGGAATCCTGCCTTCTCAAACTTGTCCGGAACCTTTCTTCCTGACTCTATTCCAACATAGTCGCAGGGAACAACCTGATCTTCTGTAGCAAGGCTAACGGTGAAAGCGCCTCTTTTTGCAAGATTGTCAGTAGTCTTGTGCTCAGACAGACTGATTGAAATCTCCTTAAAATCAGTGGTGATGCCCCACGCAGCATTCATGGCATTTGGTACACCGTTCTCATCATAAGTTGCGATGATAAGGACCGGCTGTGGGTACATAAGTGGTTTTGCTCCAAAATTAACTCTGCTCATCTGATTCCTCCTAGATTTATTTTTCAGTTCAATAGTAACATCTCCATTCCCAGGGATCTGCGTAAACTCATCCTCAGAATCCTTTTCTCTCCCTGGCCTTCTGGATCAGCTCTTCCGCCTCGTTAAAGGCCTGTGGAAGGTAATCCGCCTGCCATTCTTTTCCCTCTTTTTCCTTGCGCTTGATCTCTGCCCAGACTGCATGCAGTTCCTCTTCGGAGGCGAACTTCATGTCGCCAAACACATGGGGATGGCGCCTCACCATCTTGTCTGAGATGGCCTTTGCAACGTCATCGAAGGTAAAAAGACCTTCTTCCTCCGCCATCACTGCGTGGAACATGATCTGCAGCAAAAGATCTCCAAGCTCCTCTTTCAGATTATCCGCATCCCCTGTTTGCTCCAGTATGTTTATGCCACCGACGACCTCAGCAGCTTCCTCAATGCATCCGGTTTTCAGGCTCACATGGGTCTGAGCCTTGTCCCATGGGCATCCTTCCTCGCTCCTTAGTTTTTCTACTATAGATTTTAGTCTCTCAATCTCACTTACTGCCACTTTCAAACTCCTCCTGCGCTAAAGTCATCTCGCTCTGTCCAAAAGCGCATAGTTTAACGTCAGCTGTCTGATCAGCGCATGAACCATGGATAAGTTCAATTTTACTCATATGTATCCTCCATCAATACCGGACGTCGAATGATCGCTCATCCTGCACTGTTTCCAACACGGTTCTGTCAATCCTGGATATATCAATAAATCTCCCGCTTTGGATAGTGGCCACAAACCGATCTATGGCCTCCTCATCGCCCTGCACCTCGCAGGTTACGGATCCATCGTACTCATTCTTAACATATCCCGTCAGTCTGTACATATTTGCAGCATGCATCGCCGTGTACCTAAACCCAACGCCCTGCACCATCCCATAAAAACAAAGTTTATACCTTCTAAACATCACTATAACTCTCACAACCAAGCTGAATCTGCCCGCCAAAACCCGCTATCATAGCTCTTTTCCAGTTATCAGGGGTAATCGCCTTTGCATCCTTTATGGGGTAGCAATAGTCCCTGGTGTTCGTTACCGGTCTGCCGTTTCCTTCTGCTGCGCAGGTTTTTTCATAGACGCGCAGGTACAGGTTCTTTTCCTTATCAGCAATGATGCTCACATTGAGATCAGTATACTCAAAAGAAAAGTCCCCATTTTTCTCATGTTTATCGACAATTGTCCTTATCGTTTTATACTTCATTATCATTCCACTCATCTATTCTCTCATAAATCTGAGAATAAAACTCCTTAGACGTATCATATGGTGTTTCATAAAAATTTTTTAGGAAAAGCTCATGGATCTTTGGCTTAACTCCAGGCTCTGCCGGTTTTGTCATAAAATCTGCGATCTTCCTGATAACCCTATGCCATCTGAGCACGTATTCCTCATACTTCTCAAGGTCCTCTATTCCAAGCCAATTCCTGACTTTTACTGCCTCATGCTGCTGGGCCCTGCATCCACGGGTTTGCATAATATAGGAAAAGGTGTCATCGTGATAGTATCTTCCCAGAGGGAACAGACGGCAAATGCCGGGCCTGAAACTATGCACGCTACACCTTTTATTTTCAGTAAGAAAACCGCATCCATTCCCTCTGTCCTTTATATGGGGCATGCTGACGAAATTATGCAGTCCTATCTCTATGAAATTCTCTTCAATAAGCTCTTTATACTCTTTTCCAACGCCCCTTTGAAGGGCATAGATATCGTAGGAATCCAGGAATATGGTGTCACACATATCCTCGCAGCACCATGAACAGTCCCTGCAACCACCTGTACCTGCTTTTACCACGTCATCTGCGCAGTAAAGCTGTCCATCAGAGATTTCTTCCATTATCTTGTAATGTTGGCTAGTAGAATTGTTGGCATCCATATTCTAATTCTATCATCATTAGAATAATTTACCCACCAGATATTGTCTGAATATCATTTACAATCTAATGGTTACTGAATCTGTTTTACCAGTGCCAAAACCTGACCTGCTACTTTGTCTCTGTCTTTTTGGGTAACCTTTTTATAAATTGGATAAGCGGCGCCAAGAGCCAAAGCTCCTACGATTCCTATGACTACACCTGGAATAAAATAAGTAACCTGTCCTACCATCACCATGCTCATTCCGGTTCCCAAAATAAGTGTACCAATAATGCCAATTGCAATTGATAGGATCTGTCCTCTCCTCTCAGCCTGTCTGTCCAGGGCTTTAAGCTGTTCAAACTTATCCTCTTTTGGTTCCTCATATTTTCTTCTGATAGCCTCAACTTCCCTCGCCTTTTCAGCGCTGTAGTTGTACTCAAAAGTATTGGTATTATCCATATTTTTCCTCCATTTGTTCTGTTTGTTTTTGTTTTCTATGGTCATTATTATATGGAGGGAGTATTTATGTTTTGTTTCGCTTATGTTTCTGTTTCATTAAAAAAAGAGACTGTAAATACAGTTCCCTGTCCAAGAACACTTTTAACTGTGATCTCTGCACCACAGATGTCAATGACTCTTTTTACCAGGGCGAGACCAAGACCATTGCCCTTAGTGGCATGAGAGGTATCTCCCTGATAAAACTTGTCAAATATGTGCTTTCCTGTCTCTTCAGAAATACCACAGCCGGTATCTGATACTTCAACCTGAACTCGCCCGTCTGTGCTATGCGCAGTGACTTTTACTGTGCCTCCGGCTTCGGTGAACTTGAAGGCATTAGATAAAAGATTGTTCCAGACCAGCGACAGCAGTTCCTTATCTGCGGTTATCTGAAGGTCATCATCAATATCAGTATCGAGCTCGATATTCTTTTTCTCCCAAATATCTTCAAAGCCCACGATGCACTCCGCAAGCTGCTCTCCAAGGTCATAAGTCTCTTTATCAGGATATATCTGCTGATTCTCAAGCTTATTAAGCTTAAGGATATTTGTGATCAGCTCTGAGAGTCTTCCGGTCGCATCAGTGATAGCCCTGGCATATTCAAGTCTCTTTTCATCTGAAAGATCTGTTGACTGCAGCATTGTACTGTAGTTTCCGATCACAGACAGTGGAGTCTTGATCTCATGCGAGACATTTGATACGAAATCAGTTCTTAAAGTCTCAATTCCTGAAAGTTCCTGTGCCATCTTATTGATATTTTCAGCAATTATGTCAAACTCATTTCTTCCCGGAATAACAGATACGCCTTCAGCCCTGGCCTTGAAATTGCCCTTTGCAAGCTCCTCTGTAACCTCCAGGATCTTTTTTACAGGGCGTTCTATCATGATCTTTCTCTGAACGCCGTCTATTATGCAAAAAATAAGACTCAAAAAGAGGACATTAAGGAACGTCAGGATCGCGTTTTCCTGAATCTGCTCCTTTGTGAAATCGAAAGACCTAAGAAACAGATAAAAGCTGCAAGTTACGACAAACGCGATCAGCACAAAGATGATCACATATCTCTTAAATGAAAAAATACTACTGGTCTTCTTTTCCATAAATCTTACTCCTTAGGTACTGCCTTGTATCCCAGACCTCTTACGGTAACAATCTCAAAGTCATCACAGTCCGCAAACTTCTCCCTTAGTTTTGTCATATAAACATCAACTGCTCTTGGTGTTGCATCGGAGTCCACATCCCAAAACTCATCCATGAGCTGTCCCCTGGTAAAGGTCTTTTTCGGAAATGACAGGAGCTTGAATATTATGTTAAATTCCCTCTGGGTAAGAGGAATCTCTTCGCCCTTTACTGTTACCACGTGCTCATCGGTATCCATCACAAGATTTCCGATCTCTAGCCTTTTAGTGTTGGCAATTCCCGCTCTGCGAAGGAGCGCTCCAACGTGAAGCGTAAGCTCCTCAAGATTTATCGGCTTTACCATATAATCATCAATTCCTGCAAGAAATCCCTTTTGCTTGGCCTCAAAATCTTCTCTGGCAGTCATGAATAAAATAGGGATATTCTCATTGAGCTTTCTTACGGTTTCAGCAAACTCAAAGCCGTCTATCCCGGGCATCATTATATCTGAGATGATAAGATCAAAGGTCTTGCCATACATCTCATCGTATGCATCCTGCGCATTAAGACAGCCAGTCGTCTCATATCCCTTTGTTTTTAAATATTCACAAACAGTCTTATTAAGATCGGTATCATCCTCAACTATCAGTAAATTAAACAAACTCTAACACCTCCTGATACGTTTTTACGATAATATCGTACCATAGAAATGTTAGAGTTTTGTTGCTGAAATTTTTCCGTATGAACTTTTATGCAATCTTTCCGGAAGCTTTGAGCCACTCAATCTCGTCGTGAATGGTCTCGCGGTATGATCTTGTATGATATCCAAGCTCCCTCTTGGCTTTTGATGAATCAAAAGCATTGTTCCTTGCCAGGTTATATACTGAAAATGTTGTTAATAGAGGCTTGGTACCGCGAATCTTTCCCATGGTTTCCATTGCTCTTCCCATAAGATTTGCTGCCCAGATTGGCAAAAACATCTTAACCGGCTTACAGCCTGACTCATCACTGATCATCTTGGAGAAATCCCTGAAGGACACGGGTTCGTTGCCTAGAATATAGCACTCGCCCTTTCTGCCCTTATCAATAGCGGCAATTGTCCCGTCTGCAAGATCTCTTACGTCGCAGAGGTTAAAAGAGCCATCGATTCCAGCAGGCATATCTCCATTAATGATCTTTATAAGAGTTCCTGTAGTCTCGCCAACAGCAAAATCCTCAGGTCCAAGTATTCCGCTTGGATGTACAACGCAGGCATTAAGGCCGCTGTCTCTTACTGCATCGAGGACTTCCTGAGTTGCGAGAGCTTTGGACTGGCTGTAACATCCACGAACCTCAGACTCATCAAATTTCTTTACTTCCCTGATCTTGAATCCCTTAGGCTGCTCCGGAATTGCACCGGTTGAACTGCAGTATACAAGCTTTTTGCACTCAGGATGCTCGAGGCAAAGATCAATGATATTCTTTGTTCCGCCCACATTTACATCCATTACCTTCTGATTGTATTCGGGATTAACTGAAACTATGCTGGCAATATGAAGTACAATCGTCTCTGTATCTTTACCTACCGTAAAAAACTTCTCAAGTGAGGCTCTATCTGTAAGATCTCCCTCTACGATTTCTGCTCCATCGGGAACAAACTTCATTGCCGGATCATTTGGGAGAACGAAGGCTCTTACTTTATCGCCTCTCTCCACCAGCTTTCTGCAAATTGTTCCTCCTAAAAATCCTGCTGCACCGGTTACTAAATATATTCTCTCTGACATGATATTCTTTTCCTTTCCTGTGAATTATATTTTTTAATTGTCTTTGTGTTTCCTTTGATGTTTCACATTCTAGAAAAAGAATATTTTCGTTTTGTTTCCTTTATATTGCTGTTTTATTAAAATGCAAATCCGCTCAAATGTCCTGCAATCTCCTTTAGATCATCTGACAGGAGCACATTTGAAAAGTACTCAGGTCTTCCAAACTCAGCATTTATCACATTATCCAGTACTGCCTTTAGCGGCCTGTAGTAGTCATCAGTGTTGAAAAGAACTATCGGCGCCTTGATAATGGACAGGCTGCAAAGGGACATTACTTCTGTGATCTCATCAAGAGTTCCAATCCCACCAGGCAGGGCAATAAAGGCATCTGCAAGTTCAATCATCTTGGACTTTCTCTCAGCCATGGACCCTGTCTCAATGAGCTCCGTAAGTCCTGTATGTTTTCTGGCCTGGATGATTGCCACATCAGGAATAACCCCAATGACCTTGCCTCCTGCTTCGATGACTGCACCTGCCACAGCACCCATAAGCCCCTTGCTGGCTCCTCCGTACACAAGAGTGTGGCCATTTTCGCCTATCCACTTTCCTAATTCTTTTGCAGACTGGGTGAATCTTGAATCATTTCCACTGCTTGAGCCGCAATACACTGCTATGTTCATCTGCTCTTCCCCTTTTACTTTTTCTTCCAAAAATCAAATCATCATTTCCATATATCTTCTGAAAGTCTTAAATCCCGCAGCTTCGTAGAACGCAAGGGCATTCTGGTTGAATTCCCACATATTCAGCTCAATTCGCTTAAAGCCCTTTTCCCTCGCAAATTTCTTGATGAACGAAACCATCTCAGATGCAGCGCCTTTTCTTCTGTGATCCTTATCAACACAAAACTCGTCGATATCAATGAAATCCCGCTCTTTCATAAATGGATTTTCTGGCTTGTTAATATGATGAAGAACTGCAAAGCCGCAGATCACACCATCATCCTCTGCCACAACAATCTCCTGCTCCGGATCATTCCATATCACTTTGACAAAATCTCTGAGTTCCTGGCCAAATCCAGGCTTAAAAACATCAGGCTTTCCCTCAACATGAATGTCATTTACCTGCTTGCGCAGCTCATTCACGCGGTCAAGCTCGCTCTCTTTTGCAAAACGTACAATCATGACAGCCCTCCTTGCTCAAAAAAGTTGACCATGATGATCTCATCTCTGTATGTGCCATCTTTTAACTTGAAGGCTCTAGGATTCATCCCAAATTCCTTGAATCCCATTTTTTCATACATGTGCCTTGCCCTGTCATTATCACTGAAAACTCCAAGCTCTACCTGCTCAAAGCCGTTCTTCTTTGCCTGATCCAGGGCAACCTTCATCATGAAGCTTCCAAGTCCCATCCCGGTATATTTCTCTTTGATTGACATTCCAAGGTAGGCGCGGTGCAGGTACTTAACATGTGGTCTTACAAGGGTTACTCCAAGATCTCCTACAAGCTCGTCTCCAACAAAGGCGCTTACCATGAAGTCTCTTTCGCTATCTTCAACGCTCTTTAGCCCCTCTGCAATTCTTTCGAGGTTCATTGGACCATCCTCAGGCTCTCTAGCCATGAAATGTGTCTCAGCAGCTGTTAGCTCCCTATGCAGCTTGACTTTCATCGCATCCTCAGATCCTGCACTTCTAATTATAGCTTCTTCTCCATTTGGTAATAAATACTTCTGCTCAGTAATCTTCATTTCTTTCTCCTCCTATGTAAAAAAATAGACCTTATCAAACAATCTGCTTGATAAGGCCTTATCGTCTTTTTATAAGAATCTGGATATTTTACCGACTAACCACTAATTCCCGCCTCATCTTGCAATGGAAACTAAGCTCCTGATAATAATTCACGAGCACGTAGGTGACCACTGTGTTGACGAGACGTGTATTTGTCATGTCTTACCAGATCCTCCTTTAAATATTAGTTGTTAGTATACGCTTGACCGTTAACTGCGTCAAGAGGGTTTGGGACATTATTTCCCATCGCCAAGCACCATTTCGGAAGCCAGTTTCATCTTATCTTCATGCACCATTTCTCCAAAAAATAACGATTACATTTATCCTCTACTCAAAATTTTATCACACGAAAATCATCAGCATAACAATTGCAAACCCTACAGCAAAGGCCAGCGCGCCTCTGTCATTGTCCTTCTCAGTGGCAATCTGCGGGATTTCTTCGATTGTTGTATAAACAAGCGCTCCACCAGAAAGTGCCATGATATAAGGCAGAAATCCCGGGAATAGGACCACCAGCACAACTGTGATTATTCCGAAAAGAGGTATCGGAGCCCCAGACACTACTCCCATAAGGAAGGCCTTACCTGTTTTAGTACCTGTCTCTCTTAGCCAGAAAGATAAGCTCAGGGCCTCAGGAATGTTCTGAAGCGCAATCGCAGCTGCCATGACGAGAGCTACTGACGATGATATCCAAGAGGTCTCCATGAAATGCGCGGCGTAAATAGCTCCCAGCGCTATTCCCTCAGGGATATGATGGATCACTTCCTTGAGCACTGCCTTGATATTAAGGCTCAGGCTGCTCTCAGGGCCTTCTGTTATATCAGAATAAATGTGTGTATGCGGTATGAATTTATCAAGCAGTATCTGGAAAACGACTCCCAGGCAGAAGCAGATCGTGACAGGTACGATGCCTTTTTTTACGCTTGTACTGATTCCATTAACAGCAGGTTCTATCATTCCCCAAACAGCTGCAGATAGCATGATCCCTGAGCTAAAGCCCGTAAGTACTGCACGCATTTTGTCTGACAGCTGCGCTTTTTTCGCGTATATGCTCACAGATCCTATAAGTGTTCCCACTAGAGGAATGAGCATGCCAAATATGGTCTCAGTGTCCGACAGCGTATTGGCGCTGTCCAGGTGTGTTATCAGAGCGCGAAAGCCGATAAATAGTAGTATTGTCCCTCCCATGATCTCTGATCCAGCCTTGTAGCGATCCCCAAAGACACTTCCTATCTTTACACCTGCCATTGATATGATGCAGGTGATAACCGCTATTATGATAACTGCAATAACAACGTTTACAAGGCTCCCAGAATCAAGGATCTCAACAGGTACAGCCACAAAAGTGATACCAACCGCCAGCGCGTCAATACTGGTAGCTATAGCCATCATGAACATTGTCTTTACATCAAACCCGGGAGACACTTCCTCGTCAGGGCCAAGAGCCTCCTTGATCATATTTCCGCCGATAAGTGACAGCAGGATAAACGCTACCCACGGAGCCACCATGCTGATAAGCCTCACAAAATTAGAACCCACCAGATATCCGATAAGAGGCATCACGCCCTGAAAACTTCCAAACCATACGCCACACAAGAGATATTCTCTTTTTGTGACCTTGCCAGCAGCCAGTCCCTTGCAGATAGATACCGCAAACGCATCCATCGCCAGGCCAACAGCCAAAAGCAAAACTTCAAATAAACCCATTATCTGATCTCCTTAGAGGATATTTCCTTTTTCTATATGTTTTCTCAACACCATATCAGTTAGCTCATACAGTCTTTCAGACCCTTCCCTGGTCCGGGACTGCCTGCCATATACCTGCTCTCTCGTAACCTGGTGCTCTCTCCAGTCCCCGCCATCATTGCTGTCATTTAGCATCAGCGGCTGAAGGTTATCCATCGAATGCGCAAACTTCGCTTCTGGCGTATTATTTTCTTCGAATTCATCGAAAAGAGCTATAAGCTCTGCCTTCTGATCATCTGGTAAAAGAGAGAATATCCTCTCTTTTGCTGCATCCTCACGCTCTTTCTGTGTGGCCAGCCCAGCGCTGTCATAAGCATATGTATCGCCAGCATCTATCTCTACAATGTCATGTATGAGGCACATTATCATAACTCTTGATATATCTATCGGCTCATTTGCGTACTCTTTTAACAGATAAGCCATTATCGCCATGTGCCACGCGTGCTCTGCGTCGTTCTCATTGCGGCCTTTCCCGGAAAGATGTGTCTGCCGAAACACGTTCTTTTCCTTGTCTATCTCCAGAGCAAACTCCATCTGCCTTCTCAATCTGTCATCTGATTTTTCCTGATATTTCTTTTCACCCATCTATTATGCCCTTTCCTCCAGGTACCTGACCTTCTTGCCGTGGGCAAGGGCGTAATCGATCTCCGACCTGGTGCTGTCGCCGATATAGCCACCAACGTTGATCACAAATATCTCATCGGACATGTCGATCTTGCGCTTGTGAATATCGTCCAGCATTTCTTTTGTCCTGGTGAGAGTCCCCTCATCCATGTTCTCCCAGACTTCAGAATCCCCGGAGTGACCAAACAGCCCAACACTGATGACGATATTTCCCTCTAATGTGAGCTTTTTCTGCATTTCCATGAACTGATCTTTGAAACGTGTGCTTCCGCACAGCGTGATTACTGGATATTTCCCCTGCATACTTTTTTCCTTCCCTTTTGATATCAAGTTTCGTCTGGCTTCTGGCCGTCATGGGCCTTCCAGGCGCACTCTGTAAGCGCCATATTGGTAAACCCTGCGGCTGAGCCTGTACCACATATGATGACTGTTCGCAAACTCCGTCTTCACCACAAAAGAGAAAAACTTCTCCTCAGTCTCCATCTGAAATACAGGTGCATTGTCATTCCTGAAGTGATAGTACGTCCTCTGCCCTTGTTATTTGAAAAAGCTTGTTACTGTATTCATGATAGTCTTATTTTTTAGAATTTCATCAAGTACGCCGCCCAGCTGAGACTTTTCGCCCTTCAAAAGAGCCATCGCTGCCTTTTTGGTATCGGTGTCAGCTGCCCTGTAGAGCTCGAGGAGCTTTTTCTCTGTTGCGCTTACCTTTACTGAAGTTCCGGTAGATGTGGTCTTCTTGGCTGAAGTGCCTGTCTTCTTGGCTGTGGATGTTGCCTTCTTTGAAGCAGTTGTTGTCTTCTTTGCTGTAGACGCTGTCTTCTTGGAAGCGGTTGCTGTCTTCTTTGTAGTAGCTGTTTTTGTGGTTTTTGCTGTTGCCATGATCATCTCCTCCTTTTAGGCGATTTTCACTGTACTTGTATCCATTATAGCTGTTCTGGGAGCAGGATTAAACCAATAATGATCTATTATACAAGATAAACGTTTCTATAGGTTGCGTACAATTATTTTGGCGGATCTGTTTTTGTGCCAAAAATCGGCATTTTTCAAAATGGGGTACCATATAAAATACATTTTTGCGTCAATTTCTGAGTGCTTATTTGATTTTTATGGTGCCCCTTTTGGGTTTTCGCACTATATGGTACAAAAAACAGGCTAATTTTCAAATTTTATTGGTACCCCTTTTTGAAATTTATAATTATATGGCACAATTCCTGGAAACATCCTCTTTGACTCACGAGTTGCACTTCTGTAACACGTAAAAATGTTATTGTCTGTAAACAAATTAGCGCAAAAAAACAGACCTCAAACCAGATTCACTGATTTAGGTCTGTTTTACACAGATTTTGATTTTGAATTTCAGACAAGCCCCTGTTTTCGGGCAAAAGAGCTATATCAGAAATTGTTTCCGTTCCAGCCCCAGTCGTGGGTTGTGG
>CAMVJI010000064.1 GCA_947167765.1 uncultured Butyrivibrio sp.
AAATGAACTTCCCATGGCCTCTTACTGAGACCCGAGATCCCGGTTTTAAGTCATACCCTCCAGAATAGGCTGTTCGGCCATCAATGAAAACTGACTCTGATTCGATCAGCTTTTGGGCTTCTGATCTAGAAAGGTGATAAACAAAGGCAATGATCGCATCAATTCTTTCTGATGCAACAGAGCCGCTTACTTCCTGAAACTTTAGTTTTATATCACACTCAGATGCCTTGACCTTGGTACATTTTACCGAAGTGTGCTTTATGCGGATCAGCTCTTTTTCTATCATAGTGGCTATTTCAGGGGTAGCAAAAACATAAGCTTCCTTTTCGCCAGCTAAGATATCTCCTATCTGATCTCTTTCTATTCCCATGTTCATAAGGGCCCCAAGATAATCCCTGTGGGTCAGCTCATCAGCAAATTTGTTATTAACCGGCAAAATGTGAATACAGGAAATAGTGCTCTGCTCTTCTTTTTCAGATAAAAGAAAAGTCTCCTCATCAAGGTAGTCTGGCAGAAAAACGATCATAGCTCTTTCCGCCTCGTCAAATCCCCCGTAAAACAGGAACCTTGCTCCTAAGTATTCGTTAACGTTTTTTGGCACTCCCTCTGAAGCAAAGATCTGATATACATGAGCCTGCTCAGACAGGGATAAAAAGACCGTGTTGGTGGCAAAGCCATTCTGATATGCCCTGTTTGCCAGGTCTTTTATTCTTCCAGCCAGAAAATCTCTAGTTTTTTCTTCCATATCTTTAATATACTAAGGCGTTTGTCCAGTAGTTCTGTCCGTAGATATCTGTAAATCTGTACATCACGTAAACATCGCCATCTCCAAGGTATGTGTTGCTGATCTTCATGTCGGACATGTCGCCTTTAACTGTCATTGGCTCCCCAAGGAAATATGCGGCGTCAAAGGTCTTGTCGTAGTTGTAGGCGTCGCACAGGAAATCGATCTTATCGCCTGCCTGAAGCTCTGTCAGGTTCTTGGCAACAGTATCTGTCTCGCCCTCAACGTAGTCGTACTTGGCTCCTGCCACATATCCGTCCTCATTTTCTGAATCAAATACCAGGATAAGCTCAGCTCTGTCTCCATTTATAAGACATGGAACTCTTCCTGTGATAGCATAGGAATCTTCAGTACCCTGAATATCCACAACCCTGTAGGCAACCACCTGACCATCTATTGAAATCCAGGTCTTGTCTGTCTGAGCCTTCAGATTACCATTGTCATCAAAATCAAAGACATTATCAAGTCCAAGATCTACCAGCGCTTCTCCGTCATCATAGTATACGTTAAGCTCAAGATCCTGAACCATTCCCCACTGATCTTCTGTGAGGCTGATGACATCTTCACCCGCTTCATTAGTAGTCCAGAAAAGAGATGTCTGGTCAAACTGATTTTTAGCGATATAATTTGCAGCCTTTTCAACATCAATGCTCCTGCCAAGTAAAGATGCAGTAGATGATGACAATCCTGCGCTGCTATAGTCGCTTGAGAGGAATGCTGTAAGGAGCTGCGTTATCATCTCTGCTGACTGGGTTCCTGAAGATGATGAGCCCGACAGTTCGCCAAAGAGTGATGGCATGGCACTGCCTGTTCCTCCTGCAGCCACCTGTCCTGACGTTCCCATACCTGCAAAACTTGAAATGCACTTTACGTAGTCCTCATCCATTCCAATATCTTCGTAGGTATCCACCATGGCAGTAACCTTGTTAGTGCTTCCTGTTCTGTAAGGGAAGTAGATGGAAAGACCATATGCATTTGTCATATTTGAGCTTGTTCTGTTGTACTTGATGGAATCTCTAAGTACAGCTGCAAGGTCTTTTGCCTCCTTAGTGCCCATCCTGTTTGCAAAGTCAATGATGTCAACCTGGTCTATCCTTGACTGGGCAAACTCTCTTGAGCCAGAGCGGGCATTGGACACTGTCTTAAAGTCATCGCCGTTTATCATCTCTGATGTATCTTTTGAAAACTCAGCAAGTTCTGAAGGCACTGTCTGAGAAAGCTCAGCAAGATCTATCAGGGAAAGAGTTGTCTTCTGGCCTGGGCATGTCTTTGCGCAGGCATCAGTAAATGTATCGATTATGATCTTGGAAAGATCAGTTGTTGCAATTGATGTATCTTTTGAAATAGCACTTAGCCAGTCTGTGTAATACCAGCCAACACCTGGCTCTGTCTCTTCTGATGCCACAAGATAATCAGCATAGTTAGAAACAACAAGGGCATTTTCTACAGTTGCCATGAGGCAGGTATCAAAGCCCACAAAGTCAAAGTTTACTCCGCCGTTTTTAAGTGCTGTATTGATGCCAGCAAGGCTCATTGCTCCAGCTGACTGGAACTTCTCATCGTATCCGTAGCCACCAGTTGATCCTCCGCCGTGATTCCAGAAAATCAGAATATTTCTATTGGCAGGAAAGGCGTTTGCTGCATAGTTTATGAAACCTGAAAGGGTATCAGGTCTTGTCATTGGAACATTTCCTACGTTGTCGTTTAAAACAGAAAGCTTACCATTTTTGATCTGATAGATCTGATTGGTAGAGCTTGAAACAACGTTGTTCTGCCACTGCTTTGCTCCGCCGGTATAGATAATGAGGTTTACATTATCACCAACACTTGCTGCAAGCATCTCCTGAAGGTCCCTTGAAGCCATTCCGCTTCTGCTTTCAAGATCTGCACCGCACATATAAACCATGATGGTTGCTTTATCTGTACCATCGCCTTTAATTACTGTGCGCTTAGCACGGGCCTTATCTGAGACAGATGTATTAAGTCTTCCTGTATTGTTGTCTCCGCTCCAGGCTGCATTTGCACCGCTGCTGGCTCCCTGATATGAACTGTATCCACCGCCAAGAAGAGATCCCAGCATCGAAAGCGATGACCCAGCTGAGCTTCCGGAAGATGTAGAGCCAGATACTCCGGTACTTGTACTGGTCTGTGGCTGGGACGTAGTTGTCTGATACTGGGTTGTATCAGATACACTGCTTCCACCGCCAAGGAAAGAGGAAAGTCCGCCACCTCCACCAAGAAGAAGCACCAGTACAATGATGATCATAAAAAGTGGACTTCTGCCACCTGACCTCTGGGGACCGCCACCTCCCTGTGAAGAAGGGCCACTACCAATTCCGCCTGAATTAACGACTGGACCTCCGCCAAGAGCCTCACCTCTTCTGTGAACTCCAGATCCACCGCCAGTCACATTTTTCTTTCTACCAACCGGTCTGTTTTCCATAATATGCCTCCACGATAAACACACGATTTTTCATACATCCATGATACCACAAAAAGGCTGGGAATAAACAAGGGGACAAGACACGGGGACGGACAAGCCATGGGGACGGTTCTTTTGGCTGGTTTTGAAAAACAAAACCAGCCAAAAGAACCGTCCCCATGGCTTGTCCGTCCCCGTGTCTTATCCCCTTACTCAGAAATCACAGTTCAAGTTTACCTGAGCAGATCAGCTTACCTGATCTTCTGTCAAACAGAAGAATGTCGTTTCCATTTATATTGATCTTCTCCTCCTGGCCGATCTGATAGATCACTCCGCCAAAGATAACGCTTGTAAGAAGGAACTCTCCCACCCGGAGCTTAAGTGTTGACTCCATACCTGTGGGCATTGCTCCATAGATTGTTGTGTCGATCTTGCCACTTGCATCAATGTCGATGGCCTCTGGGCGGATACCGATGACAAAATCCTCATCAGTGATCACTGGCTCATCTGCCAGAGAATCGTCCTGTTCTTCCACCTTCTGGATGTGGTACTTGAATACCTCATCCTTGTTACTCTTTTCCACTGCACCCTTTACAAGAAGGCGCTGTCTCTCGAATTCAGCCTTATCTGCTGCTTCCTTGTCTCTTAGATCTCTCCATGCTGCAAGGTCAAGAGCATCTGTTGGAACAAATCTTGCCTTGATGCCGCCAAGGATATCAAGAGATACACTGCCGTCACTTTGTTGAGAGCCCTTTCCATCAACAAAGTTCATGGAAGGATTTCCAACGAAGTCAGCAACAAAGAGATTTGCAGGTCTGTTATAAACCTCAAGTGGTGCTGCATACTGCTGAAGGACACCGTTGTTTACGAGGCAGATCCTTGTAGCCAGGGTCATAGCTTCCATCTGGTCGTGAGTTACATATACAAATGTGCTGCCTGTCTCAACATGGAGTCTTTGAAGCTCATATCTCATCTCAAGACGAAGCTTGGCGTCAAGGTTTGAAAGAGGCTCATCCATGAAAAGAACCTGTGGCTCGGGAGCCAAAGTTCTTGCAATTGCAACTCTCTGCTGCTGTCCGCCGGAGAGCTCAGCAGGGTATCTGTCCATGAACATTCCGATCTTAACGATCCTTGAACATGCTCTTACTCTGGAATCGATCTCTTCCTTTGAAAGCTTCCTGTTTTCAATAACAGCTTCGCCATTTTTAAGGACCTCATACTTGTCATTAAGGCTCTTTCCCTCGCTCTGCAACTTTCCCTTGATGTCAGATAATTTCTTTTCATACTCTGAAAGCTTAGCCTTAGCCAGTGTTGCTGGATCAGCTGCAGCATGTATTCCCATTGCAAACAGCTCTTTTGCTGTATAGATTGAAAGATTGTAGTTGTCGATAAGCTTAACATAGGCCTTGTTCTCATCGAGCTTGCCGTTCTTGTCCCGGCACTCTTCCACAACCTCTTTTATCTTGTTGCCATTTGAAAGAGCTCTGATCATATCCCCAACCTGCTTGGCAGCCACATCTACAACTGGCATCTCTTCGTGGATATTTTTAAGGCCAAAAGAAATATTCTCATAAACTGTCATGTTTGGCCAAAGAGCGTAGTTCTGGAATAGAAATCCTACCTTACGCTTGTTTGCAGGAACATTTATACCTGCGTTTGAATCAAATACCACTTTGTCGCCAATCACTATGCGCCCTTCAGTTGGTGTCTCAAGACCGGCGATCATACGAAGAATCGTAGTCTTACCACAGCCTGAAGGTCCAAGAAGAGTAATAAATGAATTGTCAGGAATATTGAGGCTGACATTATCTACGCCGAAGAATTTGCCCCAGCGCTTTGTTATATTTTCTAAAATGATCTCTGGCATGATTACTTTCCTCCTATGCCACTGTCAAGGCTTGCGCCTGTCAGCTTGTTTACAAGTGTGTTGAATATCAGAATTGTCACGATGAGGATAAGGTTTATAGCACTTGAGAATGCGTAAAGTCCCATCTCATCGAAGTAGTCAAGTGTTGTTGAAAGGATAAAGCCCTGTGTGCAGAGAAGAAGGAACAATGATAATTCTCTAAGGCAGGTCATGAACGGAAGAAGATATCCGCTTATGATAGATGACTTCTGAATCGGAATAATGATCCTTGTCATTCTCTTTATCCATGAGGTATTCTGTATTATCGCTGCTTCCTCCAGTTCGTTACTGATCTGGAGCATTGAGTTAAGTGAACTCCTTGAAGCAAATGGAATGTACTTAACTACACCGGCGATGATCAGAAGTGTGTATGTGTTAAACAGATTGATGTGCTCATTTGAGAAGAGAATAAAGAAGGCAGCACCTACTGCGATTGATGGCATAAGGTAAGGGAGGAATGCCACGTTGTTTACATAGTTGGCCCACTTATTTCTTCTCTTTTTAGCTACGGCGTATCCGATGAGAGTTCCGATAGTTCCTGCGATCAGTGCGCAGACAACTGCCAGGAACAGTGTTCCGAAGAACGCATGCCAGATGGTCTTGTTATAGAGAATACCTGGCTGGCCATACATACCGTTTTCTGTGATGTTCTCGTTGGTTACCCACCACTTGTTTGTCAGATGTGCAAGGTTTCCTGTGTAGAGGAAGCTGTAATCACCTGGATTTGGAAGGAAGGTCTCAAGAGCAAACAGAAGGATTGGCCAGATACTTGTAAAGAAAGTGATGAGAATAAAGATTATTCCTACAAGATACTTTCCGACCTTACCGATTGAGAGCTTCGTGAGCTGTCCTGACTTACCGGTTACAGTGGTGTAGTTTTTGCGGCTCTTAAGTGAGATCTGGTTCATTCCAAGGATCAGCACTCCGAAGATCATCATGATGATAGCAAGAATACTTGCTTCTCCGGTGTATTTACTGTTCATGGAAATGTACTTGGTTGAAAGTGTTGTAAGGTTTAAGTAGTGTGGTACCGGGTAACTTCCCATGGCACTTCCGAATACCAGAAGGATTGTAGAAAGAATTGCCGGCTTGATCATTGGAAGTGTTACCTTGAACATGATCTTCCACTTAGGTGTATCAAGAATTGTTGCAGCCTCTTCAAGGTTTGCATCCATATTCTTGAAGATTCCTCCGATGAGGATGTAAGCAAATGGTGCGTAGTGAAGTCCTAAAACCATGGCACTTGGGAATACTCCCTGGCACCACCAGTGTGGCATGTAGATTCCAAAGATTGCTGCAAGCAGTCCATCTGATGTTCCGGTTATCTTGTTTGAGTAGAACATGTGCTGCCAAACAACAGCCAGTGTCCACTGAGGCATGATATATGGGAAGATGAAGATGGAACTTAGGTACTTTTTGAACTTCATGTCTGTTCTTGTAACAAGGAATGCGAACAGTCCGCCAAAAAGAATGGATATAAGGCAGGTAAGTACTGACAGGATGACCGTATTAAGAAGTGGCATCCACAGGTTTGTTCTTGCCAGCTTACTTGTGAAAAGATCTGTGTAGTTAACTATTGTGTATCCGGATACCCGCTTGGTCAGATGCTGATCGATGGTTCCTGGATGGATCGCAAAGGTATCTTTTACAATTGCGATTATTGGTGCGACTGTGGAAAAGGTCAGAACAATCCCAAACAGCAAAAGTATTATGTTCTGAGGCTGGGAAAACCATGTCTTTACCTTATTCTTGAAAATCGCACTTTTGTCTGGTTTTGCGATTGTCTGCATGTTATCTCCTTTATTATGGGGATGAAGCCATGGGCTCCATCCCCTAAATCTTAGATCTGCCGAGTAATGTTATCATTCACCTGGTGCGTAGTGATCAAGCACATCGATCCAGCTGCCAACTGAGAATGAAACTTCTGAGCAGTATGCAGGATCCTCAAGTACGAGTTCTCCTGTTGTTGTCCACCAGTCATATCCTCTGTCGTTCTTAGCTGGGAACTCATCTCCGCCGCCCTGAGAGTGATTGAATTTCTCTTCAACCTCTTTTGCAACGTTAGGATTTGCTGAGTAACCACCCATATCCTTGCCCCAAGGCTCAAAGCCTGCTTCTGTGCATGTCATGAAAGCAATGAATGCGCATGCTGTCCAAGGAAGTGGGCTGTTCTTTGTAAGGAAGAGGTAGTGGCAGTAGCCATATCCGCCGATTCCTGTGTAGCCATCCTGGTAAGCTGCAACGTTGATGTTGTTAACTGATACTGTAGCTGACTCCTCAACTGAACGGAGCTTTGAATAAACTAAAAGTCCTGACTGATCTGTAGCTGATGCATCTACAAGAGTGTTGCAGATAGGGCCGTCATCAGTCTGCTCGTTGTAGTTGTTAACCCAGAGCTTGATCCATGCAAGAGCGTAAGCGCCGTTTGCACCAAGGCCAAGGTCGTTAGCATCTGCCTGCATCTCCTGGATAGTAGGCTCGAAGTATGCCTTCTTGGTGTCATCGAGCTTGTCATAAGCCTCTTTAAGCCATGTTGCGTACTTGTCTTCTGTGAGCATCATAAGGAAGTTCTTTCCTACGATCTCAGAGTCAACACCCATGAAAAGAGGATGTGATCCGTCATATACGAAATCCCAGCAGTTAGTGTACTGAGCACTGCCTGTGTTGTTGTACATAAATACCTTGTTAAGTGTCTGAAGAGGTAAAAATCCTTCGTAAGCATCAGCTGTTGTTCCGTTTGCCTCTGCCCACTCCTTAGGAACAAAAGTCTTAAGGATATCTGTGTCAACCATCTTGGACTGGATCTGGTTACCATCCTGGATAAGAGTCATGGCAAATGTGCCTTCGCTCTTAAGTGAATCAGATGTGAGCTGCTCAAAGATCTTGTTGTTCTTTGGCTGCTGCCACTCGAACTCCATTGTGTAAGATGGATCAATTGTCTGTAAATACTCGATGAATACTGGAAGTGCTGACTTACCACGGCTGGAATTACCTACTCCGTAGAATGTCTTTCCGTTAGACTCTTCGATTGCTTTCTTAGCCAGATCTTCCATTGACATGGTCTCTGCTTCAGCTATGATAGCGTCGATTCCTGTAAGCTCTGCTGCAGGTGCTTCTGCTGTCTGCGCTGCGTCAGCTGCTGGAGCTTCTGCAGTCTGTGCTGCATCTGTAGTTGTGCTCTGTGTGTCAGTGGTAGCTGCTGGAGCACTTGCTGCGCCGCCGCATCCTGTCAGTGCAGAAACTACCATTGTGAAGGTTAAGATTGTTGATAATACTTTCTTTTTCACTTTGTTTCCTCCTTTATATTTGCCTGATTTTTTTCTGAATAAAAAATGTACTTATCAGGCAACACTCTTTGCTTGATAAGTACATTTTATTTTTTTGTGGATTTTGTTTGCAGATGACAATTCTGATATTATTTGTAAATTCTTAACATATTTTTTATAAATTACTCAAGGCCCTTACTCTGGTAATCTGAGGGTGTTTTCCCCACAAGTTTCTTGAATGTGTTAGAAAAATAGGCTATATCCTGATACCCGACTTTCTCCGCAACCTCATAGACCTTAACCTGCACATCCTTAAGATAATCCATGGCCATCTTTATCCGGTACTTGGTCAGATAGTTGTTAATGCTGATGTCAGTCTCTGACTTAAAGAGCCTTGAAATGTGACCTTCGCTTACGCTCATGGATTCTGCCAGAGCCCCAAGGGAAAAGTCACTATCCGGGTAGTGGTCTTCTATATATTCTATGGCTGACTGAACATAGCGGTTTGATACTTCCTCTTTTTTCTTAAGAGGTATGAGCTGCTCCTCAAGTTCGCTGCTGGTGGCTGGCGCATTTGGATGAAGGTGCAAAAGGCGCTGGATCGATCCTTCCAGTTCACCATCTGAAAATGGCTTCAAAAGATAATCCGACACTCCGATCCTCACTGCCTGCCTTGCATACTCGAACTCATTGTAGGCTGTAAGAAAGATAACTTTGACGTTCGGGTATTTTTCAATGAGCTTTTCTGCAAGCTCGATTCCATCCATTTTGGGCATCCTAATATCCGATATCACAAGGTCAGGCCTTGTATTTTCTGCAACTTCCAAAGCTTCAAGGCCGTTACTTGCTTCCCCTACTACTTCGCAGCCAATAAGAGCCCAGTCTGTATCGCTCTTTATGCCCATTCTCACATATTTTTCATCGTCTACTATAAGTACTTTTGTCATATCATTCCCCTGTTGGCGCTTTCTCACAGTAAGGAAGGGTTACGATCATAACTGTTCCTCCCTCTGAAGGCCTTATGGCCATAACACCATACTCTTTTCCATAGTAGAGCCTTATTATGGTGTTTACATTGTTAAGTCCAAGATGCCCTTCCAAGGTCTTGGTATCATCAGTGTTCAAGGCAGTCAGCATTTCGTCGCTGATGCCCTTACCATCGTCCTGAACTGATATCTTAAGAAGGTCTCTACCATCCTGCTGCTGACGCATGGCCGCAATGTATATGTGGCCGTTGTCCATCTCATCCATTCCGTGGATGATGGCATTTTCTACGATGGGCTGAAGTATCAGCTTAGGGATCACCGCTTCCTCTAGCTCCATCGGAACATCGATCGTAATGTCGAACTTATCGTCAAACCTGATCCTTTGTATGTCGCAGTAATTCTCGATAAGCTTAAGCTCCTGAGAGAGTTTGCAAAACTGCTTTTCAGAAATGCTGGTACGTAGGATCCCTGCAAGGGACGCTGACATTGTAGCAACTTCAGGAACGTTATTGGCCTTAGCAACCCACTTGATAGTATCCAAGGTGTTGTATAAAAAGTGCGGATTTAGCTGGGCCTGCATCATCTTGATCCTGGTTTCGTTCACCGTTCTTTCCGCCTGGACCCGCTCCTCCATGGTATCTTTTAGCTGCGTCGTCATCTTGTTAAAGCCAACTGCCAGCTGCTCAAACTCGTCTTCTCTCTCAAGCTCTATCTTGGCGTCGAAATCTCCTTTCCTAAAGCGCTTCATGCCCTGGGTAAGGACGTTTATTGGCTTTGAGACATAGTTACTTAATCTGTTTGCCACAAAAAGGCAGATCAGTACGCTTACGATAGCCAGGAAAATAATTATCTGATATCCGGCTCTTACTGCTGTTTCATCAAGAGCTGGTGGTGTTATGTATATTCCAAGAAGGCCTGTTGTACCAATCTCATTGATATAAACGTTGCTGTCAAACCCCTTGTTGTAAAGCTCTCCACTAAAGAAGTTATCTCTGATGAGCGTAAGGGCTGTTTTGTCCTTTGCTGAGCCTAAAAGGCAAAATGGCCTAAGAAACTGGTTGGTCAGCATAAATCCATCGTTGGCATTAAGAAGGCCCGACAGCTGCGATTCAAGCTCTGACTGCTCAATCCTTATAACAACGAATCCTGGGACATCTCCCTTTACCACCTGCCGTGCAACCATTAGGGCTCCACCGTTTCCCGTGGCGTCTCCCGGATCTAATGTGTAGGTAACCTTTCCTTCATTGTCCGAGGCTTCCTTAAGGACCGAGTAGTACAGCGGAAGCTCTGCGGATTTATATCCGCTCCTGGTGCTGTACATACAGATTTCCCCAAGGTACAGGTCAACCACTGCAAAATCTCTCACCTGCCTGGTTTCCTCATAAAGCGCAGTGTATATGTTAAGTGAATTTTTTCTTCCCTTGGAAAAAGAGTCTGTAAGCACCGCGTTAGTAGCTATACCATCAATGGTGCCTTCCACACCTTCCAGTATCTCCCCAAGCTTCTTTTCAATCATGGCTTCCTGCCTGGAATCCCTAAATTCATAGTCAGCTTTGATCCTGGCCTGGAACCCCTGAACAGTAAGAATGCCTCCGCCGATGACAAGGATAAGAGTAACTGCAAGAAAGGTTATGAACATCTGCCTTTTAAAAGACTGTCTGACAAATCCCATATCACTGCCCTCCCTTTTCAGAGAGCTGATCCCACAGTAAAAAGACATCCATCTCCTCTTTTGCAGATTTCTTGACGTCAAAGTCTATCTGATCCAGAGAACTACTGAAGGAGTATTCAAGATCTGTTCGTACAGATCTTCTATAGAAATTCTCAACTGCATATTCCTGGGTGTCGTGGCTTACGATAAAATCGATAAATTTTCCCGCATTATAGCTGTGGGGCGCATTTTTTACCATAGCACATCCATCGGGAACAGCGCTGGTTCCATCCTCAGGAACGAGCATGGAAATATCTTCTCCAAGATCAATTCCCTTTTTTGCAGTTTCTTCCAGAGTTATTCCAATCAAAAAATCTCCGTTTGATACTTCAGGAACTACCTGACCAGAGGAAGGCAGAACTCTTCCACCCAGCTGGTCATAAAAATCCGGCAGTATCTCTTTTGCATCCCTTTGAAGGATCTGCTCCATGGTGGAGATGATGGTATAGCTGGTTCCAGAGTTATGGATATCCGCGAAAGCTATCTGCCCCTTCCACTTTTCATCAAACAGCTCCTTCCAGGTTTTGGGAACTTCTGAGTAGGACACCAGCTTTTTATTGTATATAAAGACTATTGGCAGTTCAGTAAATGCCGTCCAGTAGTTATCTCTGTCAACGTAAGTTTGATCAAGGTCCTCTTTTCCCTGGACCTCATATGGCATAAAGAGATCCTTTTGGGCTTCATAGCTCTCTATGCCTCCGCCAAACATGATGTCGCATTTTCCCTCATCGATAGCCTCTCTGACTTCGGAAAACATCTCAGCTGTTCCGCCTGCATGGATCTCAACCCATATTCCTGTGCGGTTTTCAAACTCCCTGATGATGGGAAGGTATACTTCTTCTTTATGAGAAGTGTATACGACAAGCTGCTTTTCTTCAGGAACGTTGTACTTCTCAGAGATATACTCAATCTGGGCCTGTCGCTCACTGTTTCCACAGGAAGAAAGCAGGAGCATCGCTGCCTCTGCCAATATTGCTACTAATATTCTCTTTTGTTTCTTTCCTGCATAAACTTTGCTCATCATCTTGTTACCCAATCAGGCTATAATCTCTTTTGCCTTATTTTACTATACTACCACGACGTGGTGCACCTTGCTTACCTTGATTTACGCTTAACTTTGTGATAATATACTTATTGCGTGTTTCCGTAGCTCAGCAGGATAGAG
>CAMVJI010000065.1 GCA_947167765.1 uncultured Butyrivibrio sp.
TAACAGAACAAGGAGCTGTACTTGGCAAGGACATGGCTCTTTCCATCAGGGAAGGTAAGGTAAGTGAGATCAAGGCTGTGCTTAAAAGCATCAGTTAAAAGGAGATGAACATAGTGAATCAGAAGCATCTGCCAAGAGTAAGAATGTTTAGCGTAAGATTTATAGTTGCCAGTGTGCTATGTATAGCGCTTAATGCGACGCTGTGCTATTTCACAACCACAAGTGGTCTGCCATTTTACTTTGACACCATAGGTACTATACTTATGGCTTTTGTCATGGGACCACTTCCGGCAATCGTAGTGGCTGTTGCAACCAGTCTTATATGTAGTTTTTATTCTGCAGATGCGATTTACTTTGCGCTCATTGGCGTATTTGTCGCTATAAGGGCGGCTTCCTATATCCAGAATGAAAAGAGCAGGCCCATCCATCTCATATGCCTTATTGGAGATCTTGCGCTTATTTCAGGCGTTGTGGGAACTATATTCCAATGGCTCTTACTTGGGCAGCCTATGCTTGCATATGTAAGTGAAAATGCAAGGCTTTTATCCGGAGATAATGAAAAGCTCTTTTTTCTTAGCTCCATGCTGATCGTTATAGCTCTTAACATAGTGGATAAGGGCGTCTCTGTGATCGTTGCGCTTGCCATTTATATGATCATGCCAGAGGTGGTAAGAAAGCACCTGTGGAATAGCAAATGGAGACAAAAGGCTCTTACAAAGGAAGATCTAAAGGCCATCAGAACAAATGCAAAGAAGCGCGGCAGCTCTCTTCGAGTTAAGGTCATGCTTCTTCTGGTATCTTTAGTTGTTGTGCTTACGCTTCTTCTTGGAATCGTCAGTGTAAGGATCAACTATCAGTCCATTAAATCTGATGGCAAGGAAATGGTTGCGGATGTGGCCAAGTATGCGGCGTCGTTTTTTAACACTAATGACTTTGAGAAATTCTTAGAAGACGGCAGCAAGATTTCTGAATACACTAACATCAAATATATGCAGTACAACACGCAGCTGCTTTCACTTAAACAGATTTTTTCAAAGGTGGAATATCTGTATGTTTACCAGATAAGAGAAGATGGGTGCTATACAGTATTTGATACTGATAAAGAGATACAAAAAACGGGCTACGTTGGCGAGAGGGTTGATTTTGATGAAACGTATCTTCCTCTGGTACCTGACCTTCTTTTAGGGAAAAAGATACCTGTACAGGAAGTGGACAGCAGATTTGGGCTCTTTATAACTGCTTATGAGCCAATTACTGATCCTGACGGAAATCCTACAAATTACTACGTTGGAGCAGATATTGCCATTGAAAATTACAATCAGTATTTAAAGAGATATATTTTAAGGCTTGGTCTTGCTTTTTCAGGATTCTTTGCCATGATCCTGGCATATGGTATTTACACCAGTGCATATCATCTGGTGTATCCAATGAGCTGCCTTGAGAGAAGTATTGATGACATTATTACAAATATGGATGATCAGGACAAACTCGATGACAGTGTAAGAAATCTTGAAAGCCTTGATATCAGAACAGGTGATGAGGTGGAGAACCTATACAGAGCTTCCTGTGAAATGGCCAATCAGTCAGCTGAGCAGATAAGGAGCATAAGGCTTCTTGCAAGGAGCAATGAAAAAATGCAGACAGGTCTTATCATGACCATGGCTGATATCTTTGAAAACCAGGAGATAGATTCAAGGGCGCATATCCAAAAGACAGCAGAGTATGTAAGGATAATACTTGAAGGACTTAGAAAAAAAGGGTATTACACAGAAAAACTAACGGACAAATTTATTAATGATGTAGAGATATCTGCGCCGCTTTATGACATAGGTAAGGTTAAAATACCTTCTTCAATTCTTAATAAGCCAGGTGAGCTTACTGATGAAGAAGAAAAGATCATGGAAACCCATACTACGGAAGGCAAAAAGATCCTTGAAAACGCCATCTCAACAGTTGAAGGTGAGAACTATCTGAAGGAAGCCAGAAACATGGCGGCCTATCACCATGAAAACTGGGATGGAACAGGATATCCACTTGGACTTCACGGAGAGGTAATACCTCTTTCAGCCCGTATCATGGCTATAGCAGATATATTTGATGAACTTACTTCAGCCAGGGTTTACAGAAATGCTGAAACAGCTGCCAAAGCTCTGGAAGAACTAAAAAAAGGTGCAGGCACCAGATTTGATCCAAAATGCGTAGAGGTCTTCGAAGACTCTTTTGCAGAGGTCAAGAGTGTTCTCAGAAAATATCCGGGCAGTTAAGAAAAGTAATAGTCTTTTTTACGGAGGGGGCAGTATATGTCTGACGTAAGCAGGATAAAAGGATATATTTTTGCAGCGGCTGTGGGTGCTATTTTCATATTAAGGTCCATAACGGCTTTTGCAAGTGAAGATGCAGATACCACCATAGGAGGCGGCTATGCAGCAACAGGTCAGATAGAAGATTTGGGCTATATGGCTGTTCTTTATGATGCGGATAATGGTCTTCCAACCTCTGAGGCCAACTGCGTCCTTGGTGCTTCAGATGGCTATTTGTGGATAGGGGGATACTCTGGCATTTTTAAATATGACGGTGTAACGTTCCAGAGAATGTCCTCTCTTGACGGACTTACTAATGGCAGGAGTATTTTTGAGGACAGCAAGGGAAGAATATGGGTGGGAACCAATGACAATGGAGTTGTGGTCATAGATGGTGAAAACTACATCCATTATTCAAAAGAAGATGGTCTTTCTTCTTCCTCCATAAGAAGTTTTATCGAGGACAACAGCGGCAATATCTACATAGGCTCCACAGCAGGTGTATCCTACGTTGACAGTGATATGAACCTGCATCTTGTGGATGACGAAAGGATAAACAACGAGAGGATACTTAGGCTTGTCTCTGATGTGACAGGCAACATCTACGGTCAGACCAAGTCAGGCGATGTGTTCAGGCTCTCCTATGGAAAGGTCACAAATTATTTTACCAGCAGAGACCTTGGAATCGAACAGATAACAACTATCCTTGCTGATCCTGACAGAAGTGGAAAGGTGTACTATGGCACAGCTACAGGGAACATTTACTATGGCACTTTTGGTGATACAGCAGAAGAACTCAAATGGATAAATGCCAGCACAGCCAAGAACATCCACTGGATGAGCTATGACTGCGACCGCATCTGGATATGCTCTGAAAACAGCATTGGGTATCTTGATGAGACCGGCAGGTTTAAGATCATTGAAAACCTGCCAATGAAGGATTCAATAGAAATGATGACTTCCGATTATCAGGGCAACATGTGGTTTGCTTCTTCAAGACAGGGCATCATGAAGATCGTTTCAAACAGCTTCCAGGATTTCTCTGGAAAAGCAAGCCTTCCAGTGGATGTTGTAAATGCCACCTGCATGCATAAAGGGGATCTTTATGCTGGAACAAATAATGGCTTATGGATAATCGGTGATGGACATAATGCAGTTTTTAACAAGCTGACAGCCTATATTGGCAATGACAGGGTCAGGGACATATTAGAAGATGATGAGGGAAATCTCTGGATCGGAGTTTTCCAGGGAGAGCATGCCCTCGTAAGATATGAACCTGATGGTAACATGACTAATTTTTCAACAAGCAATGGCCTGCCAGGCAACGATATAAGATGCATTACCAAGACAGCTGATGGCAGGATACTTGTGGGAACTAACGACGGCGTGGCTGTTTTAAAGGACGGCGAAGTGGTTGCGAGCTATGGCTCCGAAGAGGGACTTAAAAATACTGTGATCCTTACGGTGTGTGAAGGCCCTTCAGGATGCATTTATGCCGGTACTGATGGAGATGGTCTTTATGTAATAGAGAAAAATGGCATCACCAGAATGGATAACAGCTTTACCAGTGATGTTATCATGAGGGTTAAGTGGGACAAGTTAAGAGAAGTTTACTGGGTCATCACATCTAATTCCATTGAGTATCTGAAGGAGGGAGTGGTAACCAACATCACAACTTTTCCCTACAACAACTTGTTTGATATTTTCTTCGACGAGGGCGACTACTGCTGGATAACGTCATCTCAGGGTATATACAGAGCAAAAGGTGAAGAACTTCTAAGTGATAATGTATCTGACTACAGGCTTTATAACAAGGCCAATGGACTTACCAGTGTACCTGTTGCCAATGGAAGATGCTTCTACGACGGAGGCGATGATCTTTATATAGCAGGTGGCACAGGAGTTTCACTTCTTAACGTTGCAAGCTGCAGAGACGAGACAGCTTCTGCCAAGGCTGTAGTTAAGGAGATACTTCTTGACGGTGAAAAGATACTTCCTGATGAAAACGGAGGTTACACCATCCCTGCTGGAAATGGACGTATCAGGATATCCACAGCAATACTTGACTACACCATGACCAATCCTACTGTCCATGTGTATCTGGAGGGAGGTAAAGATGAGGGCGTAACGGCCCCGCAAAACAAGCTCACCTACATTGAGTATACTGGACTTAATTATGGCAACTATGTTCTTCATGTTCAGACAGTAAACAGCGGCAATGGCAACGTGCTGTCTGACACCACATTTAACATCAAAAAGGAACCACATTTTTATGAGCTTACTCTTATAAGGGTACTGTTCATCGCACTTATTGCTGCGATCGTTGGTATTGTGGTTTGGCGTGTCATGTCAGGAACTGTCATCAGAAAGCAGTACATTCAGATCCAGGAAGCCAAGGAGGAAGCTGAGAGGGCCAACATGGCCAAGTCAAGGTTCCTTGCCAATATGTCCCATGAGATCAGGACTCCTATCAATACCATTCTTGGAATGGATGAGATGATCCTGAGAGAAGATGGCAAAAATGTCCCGGATGGGTACTACCTTTCTGTTATGGGCTACGCCCTTGATATCAAGGGAGCTACAGAGTCACTGCTTAGTCTTATAAATGACCTTCTTGATATATCCAAGATCGAGTCTGGCAAGATGCATCTTGTAGAGCAGGAGTACGATGTTGAGGCGGTCTTCAGGGCAGTCATCAAGATGATAAGAGTTCGTGCAGAATCCAAGAAACTTTACTTTGATGTGGAGATTGATGAGACAACCCCAAAGCGCCTTTACGGCGATGATGGAAAGATCAAACAGATCGTGCTTAACCTTTTGACCAACGCTGTAAAGTACACAGACGAGGGCGGATTTACCCTAAAGGTTACCACCACAGAGAGAAATGATCTTTCCTGCAGGCTGCGCATTTCTGTAAAGGATACAGGCATTGGAGTTAAAAAGGAAGACCTTGATAAGCTCTTTTCCGCCTATGAAAGGCTTGATGAGGAAAAGAACAGCGGCATTCAGGGAACAGGTCTTGGACTTGATATTTCAAGGCAGTTTGCGGAGCTTATGAATGGCAAGCTCTGGTGCGAAAGTGAGTATGGCGAGGGAAGTGAGTTTATTCTCACCATCACTCAGAAGATAATAGATGAGCAGGGAATAGGTGTATTTCATGAGGATGAGGATGCGGGAGCAACAGGACCTTATGTTCCTAAGTTCATTGCGCCGGATGCAGACATCCTGGTGGTAGATGACAATCCTATGAATCTTGCCGTTATCAAAGGTCTTTTAAAGCCAACAAAGATGTTTATCACTACTGCAGGAAGTGGAGAGGAGTGTCTTGAAAAACTTAAGTCGACTACCTTTAACGTGGTCCTTCTTGATCATATGATGCCAGGAATGGATGGTATTGAGACTCTGCAGCAGATAAGGAAAAAGTATCCTGATCTTCCTGTATATGCCCTTACAGCCAATGGAACAGCAGGTGAGGACTTCTATAAATCCAAGGGCTTTAATGGTTATCTGTCTAAGCCTATCGACACCGTGCAAGTTGAAAAGGCCATCATGCAGCATCTTCCGGAAAACATCATGATGAAGGCAGAGGAAGCGGAAGATACAGATACTTCTAATAATGAGATCAGTGATGGCCTGTCATGGCTTCTTGAGACCGAGGGAATTTCAGTAACGGACGGCATCAAGAACTGTGGCGGAGCAGATGAGTTTGTATCATCCCTTACGATGTTTGCGCAGACCATTGAGGACAATGCCAAAGTTATTGAAGGGGCATATAACGACGGCGATGTAAGACTTTATACTGTAAAGGTTCATGCCCTTAAGAGCTCCGCAAGGATAATAGGAGCCAGCGCTCTGTCTGAGCTTTGCCAGAAGCTTGAGGATGCAGGAAATAATGAAGACCTTGAGTTTATTGAGGCCAACACGGACAAGCTCTTATCTGACTTTAGAGCTTATGAGCCAAGACTTCAGAGACTTATAGATGAAGAGGATAAGCAAAATGATGATCTTCCGGAAATACCGGAGGAAGATCTTAAGGAGGCCTTCGAAGCTCTTTGCGAACAGGTTTCACAGATGGACTATGACGGTACACTTATGGTCATATCCCAGCTTAAAGAGTATAAGCTGCCTAAGGACTATGCTTCTAAGATAAAAGACCTTGATAAGGCCCTTAAGGTATTTAACTGGGATGAGATGGACAAGATACTTGGACTATAAGCAGAGAGGATACATATATGTTTGAATTTCTTCGAATACATCAGGTGGATATAATGCTGGGGCTTGTGAGCATTTGCCTGATCATAGCAGTGTTCACAGCAGTAAATACCATCATGTCAAAACGCCGCAAGATCATCATGTTCATGATGCAGCTTGGCGCTGTCATATGGCTTGAGGCGGACAGGGTTGCTTATATGTTCCATGGGATACCTGGCAGGGAAGGATATATTGCAGTAAGAGTCAGTAACTGTCTGGTCTTTTTGATGACTGTATTTGTGCTTTTTACCATAAGCCTTTACCTTCAGGATGTGCTTAAAAATGAAGGCAGCATCCAAAAGGTTCCGCTTGCACTTAATATAGCTGATGCACTGGCTGTTCTGGCAATCATCCTGGTGCTTATATCTCAGTTCACAGGGCTTTACTATACTTTTGATGAAAACAATAATTATCAGAGATCTGACCTGTACTTTATAAGCTATATCTTTCCGTATCTGATACTGATAATACAGATGTCTATACTGGTGTATTACAGGAAAAAGATCCGTGGCAGGATCGCCATGTCTATCTTTTTGTTTGTATCAGTATGTCTTGTAGCATCTATGATTCAGTTTTTTGCCTATGGTGTTTCCCTGGTGGATATGGCAGCAGTTACCATGGTTGTGGCGGTATATACGCTGGCGCTGGTTGAGATGAACGAAAAGGCGAACCTTGCCAATAAGCTTAAGTTTGAGAACCTTAAGGGTGAACATGACAGTATGAAAAAACTCTTTGAGCAGACTGCCATTGCTCTTGCGACAGCTATAGATCAGGGAGATAACTACGGCCAGGGACATTCTGTAAGAGTTGCAGACTATTCCAGAGAAATAGCAAGGCTTTCTGGAATGGATGAGAAGGACTGCGATGAGGTTTTCTTTGCTGCGCTTCTTCATGACGTAGGAAAGATTGGTGTTGCGGACACCATTGTTCAAAAGAAGTCGGAGCTGTCACCTGAAGAGTATGATGAATACAAAAAGCATGCCACCATTGGCGGTGAGATCTTATCTAATATAAACGACTTCCCGTTCCTTAGCCTTGGTGCCAAGTACCATCATGAACGCTTTGATGGAAAAGGATATCCGGAGGGACTTTCGGGAGAAAATATTCCTAAGATAGCAAGGATCATAGCTGTTGCCGATGCCTATGATTCCATGACCTCAAGAAGACATCACAGGGACCCTCTCCCTCAGAGTACAGTAAGAGAGGAGATCGTCAAGGAAGAAGGAGCTCAGTTTGACCCTGGATATGCAGAAATCATGATAGATATGATAGATCATGACACTGAATATATGATGAGGGAAAAAGAGTTCCTGATCGATACCCGCAATGACAATAACCTTGTTGAAGTTAAGCAGATGCACTTTGGCGAGTACAAAGAGGTCATTACAGAGGGAATCCAGGTTACTGAAAATATCACCAGGATCCACTTCGATTACCAGTCTGAGATGGGATTTGATGAAAAGAAATCCATTCCTGCCATTATTTTATTTGATGCCCATGATGGCTGTGTCCATACTGACGACAGCGGCATAAGGCTTCTTAAGTACCTTGAATATGGTGAGATATGGCTTGATGGTAATTACATCTCTACCGCAGCAAGAAACATGAAAGTAGATGTAACGCCTGTGGCAGCAGGAGCGCTTCTTGAAAAGAAGAGCGTGGTGCATGTGGATATGGAGATGGCTAAGTTTAAAGATCATGTGAAGCTTAGCATGGTAACTGATACTTATAGAGTTGATGTTATCGCAGCACTTGCAGATTCTATCAGGTTCTGCTACGTGGCATTTACCGGTGAACACTGTCACATCATGAATGTAGAAGTCGAGGAAAACTGCGGAGAAGTCTTGGAAGGTGATATTCCAAGAATAGCAGATGAAGTAAGCTTTATTAACAAGATCGAAGGTGATATTCCTAACCTTCAGATTGAAGGCTACAGAAAGGCATCCACACAGCCGATTGACGTGGTTGATGGAATGATCTTAAGGTTCCGGACCAAGAGCCTTCCAACCGCCCATCTTATCTGGCATTGCCCATTCATGCTCCTGTTCTCATCAGATGATGGTACTCCTGAGGGCAAGAACTATCATGAGCATGGCTGCATTCGTCTCGACGGCGAGAACGCCACCAACAACGATCTTGCCATAAATGAGGTTCAGGCAAGCCGCGGAGAGGGCTTTAACGGATGGGACGGCTGGAAAAAGGACAATCTTAAGGGTTATGAATGTGAGGTAAGGCTCGGAAGAAGAAAGAACCGCATCACCATGGAAACGGAAAATTGTGGTATCCATGTAAAGAGTACCACTACCATACCGCAGGGGTATGATAGTGTATACCTGGCACTTACTGGTGATCAGTGTGCACTGACGGATATAAGGGTGTCATATTAAAACATATACAGGATTTTTGAACTGATCACCAGTCTGAATCCCAGTCTGTTCCACCTGAATCCCAGCTGTCATCTGAACTCCAGTCATAGTCGGAGTCTGAATCGCTGGAGGAGTGGTACTGATCGTAATAGGATGAATCATCCCAGTCTCCTACATAGTAGGAGCTGTTCCAGTCCTTGGAGAGATAGTATTCGTCGTAGTTTTGCTCTATCTCGGCGGCTATCTCTTTGGGGCCTTGATAATCACCGATCATTGACCAGTCGTTATCATCCCAATAGAACCAGTCATCCTGGCAGTTATACAGGATTGTATCGCCATACTGGTAATAGCCGTTGTGCCTGTTTTTTATCGGTATGATAACAATAGAGAAGATGAGGGCAGATACAAAGGCTATGATCCAAAAGTAGAAAGAAAACTTGCCAAGGAAATAGCTAAGGCCTGATCGTTTTCTGCTACCACCGCCTGTAGATCTTGTGCCGCCGGATCTTTTTTCTTCGTTTAAGTGCTTTTGATGTACGATCTCGTCCTTGAGTCTCTGATACAGTTCATTAACAGCGTACTGCTCGTCTTTACCCTGATATCTTACAGCACGGCTTCCGTCAGCCTTGTTCTTGTAAACGATGAAATCTCCAGTAGCCTCATCTTTATAGATTCCAAATGCCTTGGGCTGTTTATAATCTACTCCTATAAAGAACCTTGTAACTTCAGGTGCAGGAAGATTTCTTTTCTTGTACCAGTCCTTGAGCTCTTCAATAGTCTTGGGCTTGCCTGTGTTTTGATGAGACGGGTTAGGAGCTCCACAATTGGGGCATTTCTCTAAAGTATCTTCATATGTATTTCCGCAATAATCACATTGAATTTTCATGGATATTCCCTGACTTTATCTGAATTGTGAATATGTATTACCACTGCTTAAAAGAATACAAGCATAATTTAAAATAGCTGTTTTAAAAGGATATGTCAATGTTTGTCCGGGGAAATGGCTAATTTTAGCTGTTTTGAGAATGTGTTTTATAACGATTATAGATTTACTTTATATAATCTTTATAAATGTCAGTTATAATAACAGATGGTGTAGTTGTTGTCGCAATTTCATGTCTTTTAGCGGAGGTAAATTATGAGCGGTAACCCGTCTAATAAAGCAGGTTCATCACCAAAGGCAATCAGTGCTAAGATTTCAATCTTGTTTGTTGCAATGCTACTTGTAACAATTCTGGTAGCAGAGGGGATTACATTCTCTCTTGGTTATGCAATGATCAAGGACCTTATCTACAATTCTTTGGAAAACGAAGTTTCTGTAGATGCCAGTAGCGTAAATAGAGAACTTAACTCTACATTCTATTATCTCAATGGTGTTGCAGATGCAATCGAACAAAATGAATTTGCCTCCAATGAAGATATTATGAAATATCTTGCAGGAACAGTTGGAAGATACACGCTTCTCCCAACTGGAACGTATGTAATGCTCAATGATAAGACGTTTCTTTATCCTGCAGATCCTACATACGAAATAGAAGACTGTACTGAAAATGTCATGTACAAGGCAGCAATGCCATACACTAACAGCTGGTTCTATTATTATGATGTTCCTTATTTTGACAAGGTTACTGGTGGCCTCTGTGCATCGGTTATAAGGCATATTCATCTTAAAGACGGACGTGAAGGCGTTTTTGCGGCAGATATGTTTTTGTCAAGCGTCCAGGAAGACCTCGGCAGTGTAAAACTCTACCAGACAGGAGGTGCCATGATGCTCACAAGTCAGGGACTTGTGCTGACTTATAAGAATACTGATGCTTGTGGTCAAAATGTGGCAGATATCAGTGATGATCCCTTCCTTACAGCTATTGGCAAGTTTGTGGCAGAGGAAGCTGGAAAAGAAACTCATGAAGTGGCCAATGCTAAGATTGCAGGGGAAAACTATTATCTTGCGGCATCTCCTGTCAGTGGAACAGACTGGTTTGTAATAGCTTACGCTAAGCAAAAAGAGGTGCTCGCAGCACTTTCAAGACTTGTTGCAATTCTTATTGTTGTTGCAGCAATTGCAGTAGCTGCTGTGATAATAATAATGAACATCGTTCTTAAAAAGCTTATCAAGAACCCTGTTACAAGTCTTACAGGTAACATTGAAAAGATTTCAGGTGGTGACTTTACTGTTAACATATCATCAGATGGAAATGATGAAATTGCTTATATGAACAATGCTATGGGCGATTTTGTAAACGGCATGAGATCATCGCTTAGCGAGATAAAAGATGTTTCAGGAAGGCTCCTTGATGACGCCCAGAACTCAAAGAGTACGGCTGAAGATCTTGAAGGCGCAGCAAATGAACAGTCCGCCAGCATGAATCAGATCCGTGAGAATATTGAAAATATGGCACAGGCTGTCAACGAAGTTGCAGAAAATGCAACAGTTCTTGCTCAGACAGTTGCAAGTGTAACAGAGCAGGAACAGCAGATAGAAGAGACCATGAATGAGCTTGTATCCAAAGCTGATTCCGGACAGCATGAGATGGCTGGTGTTGCCAACGGAATGAACGATATCGTTGATTCCATGAAGGATATGGCAAACGCAGTATCAAGTGTTGACGAGGCTGCTGATAAGATCAATCAGATCGTAGATCTCATCAATTCCATCTCATCCCAGACCAATCTTTTGTCCCTGAATGCCAGCATTGAGGCTGCAAGAGCAGGAGAGGCAGGAAAGGGATTTGCAGTTGTTGCTCAGGAGATCGGCCAGCTTGCTCAGAACTCTGCAGATGCAACTCACCAGATCGCTGATATCATCAAGGATATGTCAGTAAGAGTACAGCAGCTCTCTGAAAAGTCAGAGACCAATACTCAGCTCATAAACTCCAGCGCAGAGTCCATCAACAATGCAGCTACAACATTTAAAGAGATCACACAGCAGCTGTCTGATGCCAACGAAACACTTACCACAATGGCAAGTCAGATGGATAAGGTCAACGACGTAGCAACTAACATGGCATCTGTATCAGAAGAGCAGTCAGCATCAACTCAGGAAATTGCTGACAACGTAGATAGAGTAACAGAAGCTGCCAAGGGAGTTGCGTCCTCATCAGAGCTTGTTGCAAATGCTGCTTCCTCAGTATCTGAAGCTGTTGATACCATCAACGGAAACCTGAATAGATT
>CAMVJI010000066.1 GCA_947167765.1 uncultured Butyrivibrio sp.
TAAGAACGGAAGTGTCAAAGAGCATTAATCTGTTATCTCTTTTCATCTGTAAAACCCCCATGAAATCTATATAAACCATTATCACACAGATGTAAACAAAATCATAAAAACTAAAATTTTTATAAATCGGCTTTATAGATTTTTAAGCTAAAAAAACATAAATTGGGTCTTCATATGATAAGTCTTATGATTATCCATTTTCTATAATGGGGACCATGAAAGGGATATGATCATGGGAAAAAGTGATGCTTTAAAAAAAGAAACCTTCATAGTGAAAGTTGAGTATTGCCAGAACGAAACCTGGCAAGGCCAGGTAATCTGGGCGGAAGAAAACAAAACAGTTCGGTTCAGAAGTGCACTTGAGCTGATGAAGCTCATGGATGAAGCCATGGCAAGTGGCGCAGCGGTCACATTTGAACGTGAACATTCAGTTTCGTAACACGTAGATTTAGTTTTTACAATTTCAACTTATTTATTTCTTTGAGGGAGGCGTAAACATGTTGAGACAAGTAAAGAAACTCTTGGCTTTTATATTAGCTTTAGCACTTGTATTCACTACATTCACAAGTGATTACACTTCAGCTAAGGTTTTTGCTGAGGGCGATACAACAGAAGAGCAGGGTGAACCTGAGGAAGAGCAGGAGGACTCTGAAGATGAGTCTGAAGACGAGGAAGATTCCGAAGATGAGGATTCTGAGGATGAAGAGTCCGATGACGAAGAGTCAGAGGAAGAGGCTTCTGACGATGAAGAATCTGAAGAGCCTAAGGAAGAAATCCCTGAGGAAGAGATTCCTGAAGAGGAGATTCCAGAAGAGATTCCTGAAGAGGAAGCAGAAGAGTCTGAAGAAGACGAGGAAGGCCGTATCGTAATTACTTATACAGTAGTTGGAGAAGGCGGTTCTGTTTCTACAGAAAAAGAGTCTTTTGATCCTGAAAGTGAAGAAGAGATAACTCTTGAAGGCTCAACAGCAGAAGCTGGCGAGGGCTTTGAGTTTGCTGGTTGGACTGGCGGATATCTTGAAGAAGCTCTTATGGACGAGACTTTTGTTCCTGATTATACAATGATCACAGAGAACGTTACGTTCACTGCAAGCTTTGAGAAAAACGAGGCTCCTGAAGAAGTAATTGAGCCAGAGATGCCTGCTAAAGATTTTGAAGGCAGCGCAGGTTCTATTTCTGTATCTGTAAGTGCTCCTGAGGGTGCATTCCCTGAGGGAACTACAATGAATGTTAGCTGGGTCGATGATACTGACAAGCTTGAGTCTATCAAGACTGCTGTTGGTGGTGCTGAAACCAATTCGATCCAGAAGGCTATAGCTGTAGATATCTCTTTTGAATATAATGGAAAAGAGATTGAGCCTAAAAAAGAGATCAGCGTAAAGATCAAATCAGCTGCTATCAAGGATGCAGAAGATGCAGCAGTTGTTCATGTTCCAGATGATGGGGATCCTGAAGTTGTAGATGACGCAGATATATATGGAACAACGGCTGAGTTCACTTCTGATGAGTTCTCACTTTATGCCTTTGTTTATACTGAGGGTGAAGAAGAAGTACAGGTTTATACTCGTACATACAAGTTTGAAGATTTAAATGATGATGGAGAATGGAAACCATATTATTTCTCAACTAAAGATGATGAGAAATCAGACAACCAGATCATCAAGAATAACGATGTGCTGGAAGCTGTTGTTACTCCAGTACATGATTCAAGAGTATTCCTTGGCTGGTACATCTATGCTGGTGGAGAGTACAAGAATAAGGTGACTTTTGGTGATAAGATCACCGATATTACTGAAAATGAAACTGTAACTGTAAGAGCAAAGTATGATAACTATTTTATAGTTACTTATATTGACGAGGATGATGCGGAACTTACATCTGAAGTGGTTAACACAGCAGATGGTGGATACACTATTTCTCAAGATTACACTGCCAAAGATCTTGAGTCAGGATTTATTGGATGGAAGACAGCAAATACAGACAAAATCGCTGAGGCAGATCGTAAAGATAAATATGATTTAGGTGACGTGATCCATATTAGTGGTGATGTTACTTTTAAAGCCTATACAGCGAAGGGTGCATGGCTTATATTTGATGCCAATGATGCACCTAAAGCTGGAGAGAGCTATTCACCAGCAACTTATACGAAACCACAGTTTGTAGAAATTGGAAAAAAGCCTTCAGAGCCCACAGCTCCTACAAGGAATGGATATAATTTCAAGGGGTGGTATGAGAACGAGGAAGGCACAGGAACAGCCTTTGATTTTACAAAAGAACTTGCTGCAACCACAACTGTTTATGCAAAGTGGGAGAGCGTAACACAAGCAAAATACAAGATTGTAGTTTGGGCAGAAAAAGAAGGCAAAGCAAGAGAAGCTCATAATGGCTATGCTTTCAAAAAAGAGTATGAATTAACTGGTACAGTTGGCCAGGATATAGCTACAGCTGCTAATCTTAATATTAAGCCAAATAATTACAAAATTTCTGTAAATGGCGAAGATTATGAGATAGTCGGATTCAAGCCTAAGACAGGTACGGATGGCGATACCAAGATCAAAGCAGAAGGTAATGCTGTTTTAAATGTATATTTTGACAGAATAGTATATAACTTTAAGTTCATTCTTTCTCATGGTGATGGAACAAAGGTTTATCACTATGAGACTGGAAGCGAGTATTCACTTGATGGAAAAAAAGGCCATTATCCGTTGAATGATACAGGCTTGTATCCAGGTTTAGAATATTCTGGTGGAGAATTATACTTCATTTTAACAGCCAAGTATGGTGAAGATATTAGCGGCAGCTGGCCTAAATATGGAGATTTCACTGCTGTTGAGGAACGTGTGAATTATGATCTTGTAAGCTGGATTCTTATGCCAGGGGCTAAGGCTAGAGAGGATAAAATTACAGGCGGTAATACTGTCAAAGGCACCATTTCTGTTATGGATGACAGGATACTAGGGAAATGGAATGATCCTGACGGTAACTACATCAATGCTAGATTTGACGATCATTTTACAAATTATAGGTACGATATTTATGTAAAATCCATCGATGATAAGACATTCATTAGCCGTGAACCTGTATTTGCAAGGTCTACTTCTGGTTGGGATGGACAGAAGGCTCCGAGTATTGAGGGATTCACTTATATAGATGGAACTCGTACTGACGAACATGGATCCAATCCGCATGTGGTAAGCTTCAAATATAACAGAAATAAGTACAGCATCAATTATGAGGATGGCATCTATGTAACTGCAGATGGAACATCCTATGCTAAGAAGCCTACATTCAAAATAGTAGAAAACATTCCATATGAGTCAGATATCTCATCATATAAGGATTATGTTCCTTCCAGTTATGAGGGCTTTATCTTTGATGGATGGTATAGCGACCCTAACTGCACTGTTCCAGCTGTTTTCGGAAATATGAAAGCAGAGAACATGACTGTCTATGCAAAGTGGGCACAGAAGGAGTATAGAGTATTCCTACACCCGGGACAGGGGCTTAATGAGTCATCACAGCTCGTTGGACTTGGCGGAAAAGTCAGTGTTACTGATCCTGAAAAAGAAGGCCTTGAGTTTATTGGATGGACCACTGATGAAGCTGGAAAGAAATCTTTCAACGCAGATGCAGTTATATTAAATGATAGTACAACAGTTCCTTACATAGATAAGATCGACGAGGATAAGGACAAAGACTATATTGACCGTAAGCTGGATCTTTATGGTGTATGGAGAAATAAGCTTGATGGTGCTGATGGTATTGGTATTGAGTATGCTATTGATGATACTGTTATCATTGAAAAGGATAGTAAGCTCTACAAAGATAATACTGGTGCAATTGCCAAAGCTTTCCCTACAACAGCAACTGTTCCAGAGGGACAGCATTTTGATCACTGGGTAGTACAGAGTTGGGATATCGATTCTTCTGCTTATGTTGATAGCGATGATATAGCTAAAGCTGGCAGAGTGTTCAAGGTTTATAAGAACAGAGCTAAGGAAGAAAAGAAAAGTGAAACGGTCAGCGAGTATACTATCAGACTTAGAGCTGTTTTTGTCGATGATGATTCTGAAATAGTATCAGTTACCAAGATTGTATTTGATGGTAATGGCGGAAAAACCAATAAGAATAGCGACATTGCTAAAAAAATAATTGTAAGTACTGATAAGACTACAGTTACTTATAAAGACTATCAGATTAATAAAGGTCTTGTTGTTACACAGGAAGGTTTCTCTTATGACAACCATGAATTCCTTGGATGGACAGATGAGAAGCCGGAAGAAGGTAAGACACTTACACCTAAGGCTGAATTTGCGGTAGGAAAGACTATAGGAGCAGACAACCTTGATCCTAAGGACAATACTCTTTACGCAGTATGGAAGCCAATAAATGGAACTTATGTAGTTAAGTATTATCAGGATAGTCTCGATGGCGAGCTCCTTAATACATCAGAAAACTATTCGGCTCCTATCGGCTCAGCAATATCACTTACTAATGAGGCTACAGCTACACAGCCTTCTATCAATGCAGAGAGGCCAGAAGGATACGGAGAAGGTGAGCAGATCGATGCTCCATATGTGATCAAGGAAGATACCTTTGAAGATGGTAAGGTGATCCCTCAGGTTATCAATGTAGTTTATAAGGCTGCATCAATCACTATCTACGTAAGTGGTTATGAGAAGACCTATACTTACGATGGCCAGAAGCATGATGTTAAGGGATTTGTGGTAACTGGTACCAGCAACGGCGATGTATCTGCACTGAAGGGCGTGGTTACATATGATGGAAAAGATTCTGAAAATGCAAACGCCATAGAGGCAACTGATGTTTCAGAAAGCGCTGAGTCAGATTTTATTCTTGATAAGTTCAGCTATTCTGGAAAAGAATTCAAGAATGTTACTTTTGCCTTTGCAGAGGGTGATGGCTATTTTGATCACAACAAGATTACTATTGAGAAAGCTATAGTAACTGTTAAGCCTGCAGATGATGATTTCCAGAATATTGAATTTGATGGAAAAGAGCATGTTGTTACAAACATCAAGTTTGTGGGCACAGCTCCTACAGGAGTAACCCCTTCTGTTACAGAATTTGAAAAGGCTACAGATTCTCAGACTGGCAAGCAGTATGATACAAATAAGAGAACCCTTACTGGTGAGCAGGATGTAATAATTTCTGATAAGAAAGTCATCTTAAAGACGGGTTCAAAGGATGTAACAGCTAACTTCACGATCAGTGTTGAGAAGGGCAAGATCAAGATAGTTGACAGGAAGGATAAGTATGTAGTCAACCTTACATCAGATCCAGTTGAGAAAGTTTACAACGGACAGCTCCAGACAGTTATGAATGGTGTTACAGTTACAGATCCTACAGATGAGAGCGCTATTAAGCAGGCTCTTGACGCAATGGTGAACTTCTTTACACTTGGCACGCTGATAGTTCATGCTGAAGACCAGCCTGGTATCGAGTTTGAGAGAGATGGCGTTACATACAAGCTTGTAAATGCCATTGCAACAGCTAGTGGAACTGATGTTGATGAATATGAGTTTGCAATAAACGAGGGTGAGTATAAGGTTCTCCTTGGCGAAGACGATGTAACTAAGCAGTTCAATGTAAACTACAAACCATCTGTTCTTAAGATCACACCTGCACCTCTTACAATTACAGCAGATGATAGGCAGAAGTACGTTGGGGATCCTACACCAAATGACTTTACTGCAAAACATGGAGAATTTGTAGGAAAGGATGCAGAAGACTCAGAGAGTATTGAAGCTATGCTCAAGACTTTCTACCAGTTCGAATGTGAAGATGGAAATGTTGCAGGAGGAGAGTACCCGATCAAAGTTACTCTTGGAGCATATCAGGAAGATGAAGTACTATCTGCAATACTTGCAAACTATGATATCGAGTGTGTAGCTGGTACCCTCAGAGTTCTTGGAAGACCTACACCTCCACCAACAGATGACGATGACACACCAGATACACCATCAACACCATCAACACCATCAACACCTACAACAATTCCTGATGCACCAGTTGCTACAGCTCCAGCACCAGTAGGAGCAGTACTCGGAGCACAGAGAGAGGTTCCTGTTGACGGACCTGCAGTTCTCGGCGCAAGAAGAGCTGGCACTGACGATACAACAAGCAGAACAGCAAGAGCATTTGTAGTTCTTGTTTCAGCAGCAGTAGCTCTTTCACTTCTGATCTCAGGAAAGAAGAAAAGGGAAAACTGAGATAGAAAATCTCCGATTTTCGTGATCGAAGTTTGTTCTGGCGAGCAGAGCGAGAGCAGAACTTCCTTGTTCAACTGGTATATGATTTAATAAAGGCGACTGACCTCTTGGCCAGTCGCCTTTTCCACGAGGTGAATACAGAACACAATTTATTCAATTATGTGAATTTTATGTGAAAAAGCAAAAAATTACATTTTTTGTAACATTTGCAGGCCAATCCGTAGTATAATCCAATTAGAAGCAGTTTGGGGGCTGGTAATGTAGTCGAGCGAGGGAATGACATCATGGGGAAGAGTACATTTATCGTGAAGATAGATAACAACCAGAAGGATACGTGGCAGGGAGAAGTTACCTGGGCTGAGGAGAATAAAAAGAGACGTTTTAGAAGTTGTCTTGAGATGCTAAAATTAATGCATGAAGCCTGGGAAAATAGTGAAGATTACGAAGTCAAAAAGACCAATTGACAGATAATTGAATATACAATTTTAAAAGCTAACCTAAAATTACGAATTTAGGTTAGCTTTTTTCTTATTTGTTGTAAACTTTTTGTTTTTTCTGCCGATATCATTAATGTCGTGTGGGTTGTTAATATAAATAAATGGTAAATCATAAATTTTTTATTATATTACCATCAATTGTGTTAACAATTCATCATGAAGGACTATAATATATATTATAAGTTCAAAAATTATGATGGAGGTGTTACAGATGGCAAAGGATGGTAAGGAGAAAGGCAAAAACAAGAAAGGATCAGTCAGTTTTAAAAACAGCATCAGAACAAAGCTGATTGCTGTAATGCTGATAGTTGCAATTGTACCTCTTGCAATTGCTGTTATCGTAAGCTATAGCACATCTACTAAAAAAGCAAAGCTGGATTCAATTGACTCCCTGGACTGGCAGGCATGGTACATTGAGTCTGAGTTTGAGACCAAGGTTACTGAAAATATAAGAACATTGCAGGCAGTTGCTGCTGCTCCTTCAACTATTAATTTTATGCTTCATCCTGAAGACCAGGAAGCTATGACCAAGACTCTTAACTACTTAGGTAGTGTTGATAAGAATCTGAATGATGGAAATATCACTGTTTTGACTGGCCCTGATGGAATGCAGGTTTTAAGGGCAACAGGTAAGCTTGTTGACGTTTCAAAAAGAGAGTATTTTACACAGGCTATGGCTGGTAATGCATACTGTTCAGATATCATTGTATCTGCGTCTACAGGTGTAAGACAGTGTACTTTTGCTGTTCCAATTTTTGGCGACGGCGGAGCGGTTATCGGAATTGCACAGAGGAACTATGACCTTAATGACTTCCATAAATTCCTTGCAGAAGAGTCTGAGGACGCCTTTATCGTTGATACACAAGGTATTGTAGCAGCACATTCTCAGTATGAGATCGGTGTTGATGACGTTGATGACAGAAGCCAGTCGACATTCATGACCAGTGGACTGGATAATGGTTATTATGAGACAGCTAATACCGGTAAGGGGTATGGAGCTCTTGTGGCGTATGTTAAGTCTCCTACAACCGGGTGGACAATCTGCACAGCTGAAGATCTTAAGGTTGTAACAGCAACAGCAAGATCAACAGCAATGATCGTTGTTATCATTGGAATTATTTTGATTATAATTGCTGCCATCGTTTCATTCCTCATGGCAAAGAGCTTTGTGGATCCTATCAGGTATGTCAACGATTCAATTGCGCAGCTTGCTGATGGACGCTTTTCTAAGGTTGCCAAGCACATTCAGAGAAAAGATGAATTTGGCGTAATGATTGGAAACACAAACTCTGTTATCGACAAACTTGAAGAGATCGTTAACAGCATAAAAGAGTCTGCTTCTAGCGTTGGTATGAATTCTGAAGAGCTTTCAGATATGGCTAATCAGATTTCACAGACTGCAGAAGATGTATCAAACGCAGTTCAGGAGATTGCATCAGGTGCTACACAGCAGGCTGACGAAATCCAGAATGCTTCCATGAATGTAGGCAAAATTGGCGATGCAGTTGGTGATGTGCAGAGTTCAACTGGTGATCTTTCAACACTTGCAGACAAGATGAAAGAAGCTTCGGAAGTATCCAGCAAGTCACTTTCATCTCTGCAGGATTCTTCAAACGAGATGACAGCCAAGATCGACGACATTTCAAATACTATCCAGGCAACACAGGATGCTGTTACAAATATCAATGGCAAGGTTGAAGGCATCGCTTCAATCGCTACACAGACAAACCTCCTTTCACTCAACGCTTCAATTGAGGCTGCAAGAGCAGGAGAAGCAGGAAAAGGATTCGCAGTTGTTGCAGAAGAGATCGGCAAGCTTGCTGATGACTCCAAGCAGATGGCTGATGATATCAGAAAAGAGATGGATATTCTTCTTGAGCAGTCCAAGGCAGCAGTTGCTGCAGCTGAAGATGTTCGTCAGGGCAACATGGATCAGCAGATGGCACTTGGTGAGACACTTGATGCAGTTAACGGAATGCTCTCCGATATCGGCAGCACAGTTGGCGGCGTACAGCTTATTTCTCAGGGTGCTGACACATGTGAATCAAGCAAGAATGCGGTTGTTGATACTATGAGCGCACTTTCAGCTATTTCCGAAGAGAACGCAGCTTCTTCCGAGGAGACAGGTGCTTCCATGCAGGAACTCTCTGCTACTGTTACAACCCTTGCTGGATCTGCAAGTAACCTCAAAGACATCGCTAACAAGCTCAACGACGAGATTTCCTTCTTCAAGAGCTGATCATAACACCTTTCATATGAAATGATATAAAGGCGCCGGTGGAACGCTTATAAGCTGTTTCGCCGGCGCTGTTTTTTGTGGTAAAATCAAGGGATAGCAGACTATAGAAAAAAGAGGGTATGGGTATGGCAGAACTTAAGTGTCCACATTGCGGACAGGCATTTACGGTTGATGATACAGAACTTAGCAGCATTGTTTCACAGATAAGGGACAAGGAGTTTGAAAAAGACCTTTCCCAGAGAACTTCTGAACTTGAGAGGCATCTTAAAGAGCGCCATGAACTGGAACTTTCTGCGAAGGAAAATGAACTACGTGTTTCTCAGGCAAAAGAAATTGAAGCCCTCAGGGAACAGATAAGAAAAATTGAAGAGTCCAATACCAAGCTTAAGCTTGAACTTGATAACGTGGATGATAAAAAGAAGCTGGCAGTCCTTGAGGCAGTCAAGAAGGTCGAGGATGAAAAGAACGCTCTGGCTGACGAGCTTTCTGAGAAAAACAAAGACCTGGAGACAGCTCTTTTGCAGGAAAAAGAAAGAGGCAAGATCCTCCTTGCTGAAAAAGAGCGAGAGGTTGAGTTCTACAAGGACCTTAAAACCCGCATGTCAACCAAGATGGTTGGTGAGACCTTAGAGCAGCACTGCGAGATACAGTTCAACCAGATCAGGGCCACTGCCTTTAGAAACGCCTATTTTGAAAAGGATAATGACGCAAGGTCTGGTAGTAAGGGAGATTACATCTTCAGAGAAACTGACGAAAACGGCGTTGAGATAATTTCCATCATGTTCGAGATGAAGAACGAGATGGACGAGACTGCCACCAAGCACAAGAACGAGGACTTTTTCAAGGAGCTCGACAAGGACAGGAGGGAAAAGAACTGTGAATATGCGGTACTTGTATCCCTTCTTGAGAGTGATTCAGAGCTCTATAATGCTGGAATTGTTGATGTTTCCTACAAGTATGACAAGATGTACGTGGTTCGTCCACAGTGCTTTATCCCAATAATAACGCTCCTTAGGAATGCGGCCTTAAATGCCCTTTCCTTCAAGCAGGAGCTTATGGAGGTCCGCAATCAGGACATCGATATCTCCAATTTTGAGGACAGTCTCCTTAAGTTCAAAAATGACTTTAGCAGCAACTATGAGAAGGCCCACAGCCACTTTGACAAGGCTATAGAGGAGATCGACAAGACGATCCAGCATCTTGAGAAGGTAAAAAAAGAGCTTCAGGGCTCTGATAATCAGCTCAGGATTGCCAATAACAAGGTGGACGACGTTTCTGTGAAGAAGCTTACAAGGAATAATCCCACCATGAAAGCCAAGTTTGCAGAGCTTAAAAAGAGCGAGACTTGACACTGGGTGTATCATAAATAAAACGCAATAAAATTGTGCAAAAGGAAAATTAATGTCTAGTCAAAAGAATCAGAGCAGAAGAGAATTCATGACACAGACACCAGTACCCAAGCTGATACTGACGCTGTCTGTGCCAACAATAATAAGTATGCTGGTTACAGCGATCTACAACACAGCAGATACTTTTTTCGTTGCAAGAGTGTCTACAGACCCTGCAGTTAATACCGCTGCCACCGCCTCTGTAGGACTTGTATTTACCGTGATGGCTATAATCCAGGCCTTTGGATTTTTCTGCGGACACGGTTCAGGTAATTACCTTTCAAGAATGCTTGGAGCAGGCAACCACAAGGAAGCCAATGAGATGGCTTCTACAGGCTTTGCCATGGCCCTTATTCTTGGAGTTATATTCGCTGTTGTCGGAAATATTTTTGTTACACCCATAGCCCAGTTTCTTGGGGCTACAGATGCCACTATGCAGTTTACCAAGGACTACATGAGGATCATTTTATTTGGTGCGCCATTTATGATGGCCCAGTTTGTCATAAACAACCAGCTGCGTTTTCAAGGCGCGGCTACTTACGCAATGATAGGCCTTATGTGCGGCGCTGTCATGAACATGGTCCTTGATCCCTTACTTATCATGGTTTTTCACATGGAAGTAATAGGCGCAGGAATCGCAACAGTAATGGGACAGATCACCAGCTTCATCGTGCTGCTTATTGGAACCAGTAAGGGCGAGAATATCAAGATGAGCTGGGGCAATGTTCACATAAACAGACACTACATCTACGAGATAATCAACGGCGGAGCACCATCTCTTTTCCGTCAGGGCCTGGCTGCTATATCCACGCTTCTCCTCAACAGGATGGCAGGAGCAGTTGGCGCTGCGGCTGTTGTGACAATCGCGGGCGTTGAGCAGGTTATTGGAGCTGAGTCCGCAATTGCCGGAATGTCAGTGGCAGGAAGGCTCATGATGATGATGGCGTCAGCCCTTATCGGATTTGGCCAGGGCTATCAGCCGGTCTGCTCATTTAACTACGGCGCAGGGCTTACCAAGAGAGTTAAGGAAGGCTTCATTTTCTGCGTCAAATATTCCACCATTTTCCTTGTGGGAATCGGTGCTGTTTGCTTTGCTTTTGCGCCAGGCATTGTTTCACTTTTTACCAGGCAGGAAGCAGCCCATATTGTAGGCGTGTCAGCACTTCGCTATATGTCACTGTCTCTTCCACTTTCTGGAGCTATCGTCATCAGCAACATGATGCTTCAGTCAATTGGTAAGGGCTTTAAGGCGTCCATCACAGCATCAGCCAGAAACGGTATCTGTTTCATTCCGCTTATCCTGATACTGCCTCAGTTTTTGGGCATAACAGGTGTTGAGATGACCCAGGCCTGTGCTGATGTCTTATCACTGTTCATCGCAGTTCCGCTGGCACTGTCGGAACTTAAGAAATTTGACGACTAACTGGAGATTTTATGTTTAACGAAAAGACATTTGAGCTTCTCATAAGC
>CAMVJI010000067.1 GCA_947167765.1 uncultured Butyrivibrio sp.
GAGATTTCTTATCTTGACTGGTCGCTTCTTGATAAAGACAGAAACAAAGACCTCTTTGAGTACGTAAAAAGGCTTATAGCCTTCAGGCGTTCCCACCCGGTTCTTATGGGCAGTAAGTTTAACTTTGGTGAAAATGGCACAGGCTATCCTGAGCTTTCTTTCCATTCGCTGATGCCCTGGGAGTTTGATGAAAACGCTCATGATTTGGCATTTGCCTACATGTTTGCTGAGGACCATGAAAAATATGGGACAAAAAAAGATGCATTCATTTATATGGCTGTAAACGCTCATTGGGAGGCACATACCTTTGAACTTCCCATTATTCCCAAGGATAAAAAGTGGTACCTGGCTTTCAGGTCTTCAGACATTTCCACAGATGTTGGAAAAGAGTATAAAATAAAGGACCAAAGTCACATTGACCTTGGTCCCAGAACTACAGCTATTCTGATTACAAAATAAATCTTAGTCGCTAATAAGCTTAAGAGATGAAATATCTGGCGCAATGGCCATGGAGTAGTTGGTGTAATACACCACAAAACCTGGCTTTGCGCCATTTGGCTTTTTGACGTCTTTTCTCTTTAGATAGTCAATCTCAACCTTCTCCTGAACTTTGCCCTTTGAATAGTAGGCAGCAAGGGCTGCAGCTTCCTCAAAGGCTCTGTCTGGAACTTCCTTTCCCCCGGTTAAAAGAACTACATGTGAGCCGGGGATTTTTTTAGCGTGGAACCACCAGTCGCCGCCGTTTGCAGTCTTAAAGGTGAGTTCATCGTTCTGGATATTGTTTTTCCCAACATAAATATCAAAGCCGTCGCTGCTCATGTAGTGGAAGGGCCTGCTTGTTATCTTTTCCTTGCGGCCGTTTTTGCCGGTAACGTGGGACTTGATATATCCGCTTTCAGAAAGCTCCTGACGGATCTGAGCAAGATCAGCTTCCTTTTTTGCAATATCAAGGGAAGTTGCTATGGATTCAAGCTGCTGTATGGTCTCAGAAACTTCCTTCATCTGTTCCTCAAGGGCCTGAGCTGTGCGCTTTAATTTGGTGTACTTATCAAAGTATTTATTGGCGTTTTCTCTGGCGGACAGGGTAGAATCCAAGGGAATCGTTATGTCTTTTCCTGTATTGTAGTCGCTTACGGTTATGGACTTGTCGCCCTCGTTAACGCTATAGCCGTAGGTGTTAAGAAGTTCTCCGTATACCCTGTACTTGTCCTTCTTGTCACAGTCAGCCATCTGCTTTCTTTGAAGGTCGTACTTCCTTACGTTTCTCTCAAGAGTAGTCTGGACGATCTTTCTAAGGTCCACGGACTTTTGCTTGATCCTGGTAACCACATTCTTTTCAGCGTAGTACTGGGATATAAGCGCTGAAATATCAGAAATGACTCTGATGCCTGGAACTGAAGACTCCAGGGAAGGGTTACTGGCATTTTTAAGGTCAAAGCCGTAAATACTAAGCGGGATGGAAGAGTACTCTTTTGGTGCATCCCCGTCATAGTAGATGGCAGGGACAAAAGAGCCTTCTCTTACATGTTCCATAATGACGTCAAAGGCCCTGTACACAGATATGGACTCTGAGGTAGAAAGGGCGTTGGCGGGCTTATCTGCATCAACTAAGGCTCTGTAGCAGATCTCCTGTGCGATAATAGGAGAAAGGCCGGTGTAGCTTGAATAGATTGCCTTAAATACAGGCATGGGCTTACCCAGTACGAGAGATGAAAACTCATCTGCAGTAGTCTCAAGGGGATTAGCCTTGTCCTGACTTGGGATAAAGTAGGTGCGGCCTGGAAGGACTTCCCTTACTGAACTTACAGAGGCAGGGATATGCTTGATACTGTCTATGATAACGTCCTGCTCGTCAGTGAAGATGATATTGCTGTATTTGCCCATGATTTCGATCAAAAGAACCTTATGGCGAAGGTCACCCATTTCATCAAGGTGCTCGATCTCAAACCGGATTATCCTCTCAAGACCACCAGGCTGGGATACCGATGTGATGCGGCCATTCTGGATATGCTTTCTAAGGAGCATGCAGAAGTTTGGTGCAGTCATGGGAGAAGCCTTGGTCTCATCTGTCAGGTACACAAGAGGAAGTGATGCGTCAGAGGACAGCACCAGTCTTGTCTGCTTGATGCCATATTGTTCTGCTGCTTCGTAGGAGAGCTTGACTGTGATAAAAAGCTCGTCGCTCTCGGTCTGGGCAATTTTGTATATGCGACCTCCCACCAGGAGGTTTTCAAAATCTCTTTTTAAATTTGCAACTGTAATTCCATCAAATGCCATAATAAAGCCTCTTTTATAAAAGTTAATAAAGTACAGTATACCACAAGTTACTTGATTAAAGCGACAAATACTGATATAGTTAGACCTAGTATTTATTTGGTTTTTCGGAGGTTTTTTGGTATGGAATCAGAAAAGAAGATAATGCTCTCTGGCATTCAGCCAAGTGGAGATTTACATTTAGGTAATTATCTGGGAGCCATCAAGAATTGGGCAGATCGTGTCAATGAATTCGAGTGCTATTACTTCATGGCTGACCTTCACACAATAACAGTTCGTCAGGATCCCAAGGAACTTAGAAGACGTTCTCTTGAGATGCTTGCTCTTTACATAGCATGCGGACTTGATCCTGAGAAGAATACTCTTTTCCTCCAGTCTCATGTTCCTGCACATGCTCAGCTTGGATGGGTTCTTGACTGCTACACAATGTTTGGTGAGCTTTCCCGCATGACTCAGTTCAAGGACAAGTCTGAGAAGCACAAGGACAACATCAATGCAGGTCTTTTCACATATCCATCTCTTATGGCTGCAGATATACTTCTGTATCAGCCACATTACGTACCAGTAGGAGAGGATCAGAAGCAGCACGTTGAGCTTACAAGAAACATTGCTGAGCGTTTCAACAACATCTACGGCGACGTGTTCCGTATCCCTGAGCCATACATTGCCAAGACTGGCGCAAGGATCTACGGCCTTACAACTCCTGGTGACAAGATGAGCAAGTCAGATCCAAATGGATGTGTATTCCTTATGGATGAGCCTGATGTCATTCGCAAGAAGTTCAAGAGAGCAGTAACAGATTCAGACATGGAGAATTGCGTACGCTACGACAAGGAAAACAAGCCAGGCGTAGCAAACCTTATGAATATCTATGGGGCCGTTACAGGCAAGAGTTTTGAGGAGATTGAGAAAGAGTTTGCAGGACAGGGCTATGGCGTATTCAAGCCAGCGGTAGGAGAGGCAGTTGTTGAGGCACTTACTCCTATCAGAGAAGAGGCTAAGCGCCTTATTGGCGACAAGGCTTACCTCGAAAATGTCTACAAAGAGGGTGCTGAGAAGGCTTCTTACATTGCAAACAAGACCCTTCGCAAGGTTTACAAGAAGGTTGGTTTTTATCAGCTTTGATATGTTTTTAATAAAAAGAGCTATAGGACGCTTGAAATCTGATGGTTTCGGGCGTCTTTTTTTATCCTGAAAAATGTTTAAAAAATCCACTTGTAAACGCTTACATAATTTGGTATAACAAATATTAGGAAAACATGTTAGGAAGATGAAATGTAAGCGGTTACATTTCTGCTTCCATAAGAGAAGAGATATTTGGAGGGTGATCACAGATGGAATTATTAAACTATGATGTTCTTGAGAAGTCAGGTTACAAGGGATATGTACTTAAGGATGCACCTATAAGAGTCCTTCAGTTTGGTGAAGGAAACTTCATGCGTGCCTTTGTGGATTACTTTTTTGATATTGCCAATGAGAAGGCTGGTTTTAACGGCAAGGTTGCTCTTGTTCAGCCAATCGCAATGGGACTTACAGACCTTGTTAACAAGCAGGAAGGTCTTTACACACTGTACTTAAGAGGAAGCGAGAACGGACAGAAGGTAGACGCTAAGCGTGTTATCTCAGCTTGTGACTGCTGCCTTAATCCATATGACAAGGCTGGATATGACAAGATCATGGAAATCGCTGAGAGTGATGATCTTGATATCATCGCTTCTAACACAACTGAGGCTGGTATCGCTTATGATCCATCCTGCAATTTTGATGATCAGCCAGCAGCCAGCTTCCCAGGTAAGCTCACACAGGTTCTTTACAGAAGATACAAAGCTGGCAAGAAGGGCATCGTAGTTCTTTCCTGCGAGCTTATTGATAACAACGGAAAAGAGCTCCTTAAGTGCGTCAATCAGTACATTGACCAGTGGAAGCTTGAGGACGGCTTTAAGAACTGGGTAAATAATGACAACATTTTCTGCTCAACACTTGTTGACAGGATTGTTCCAGGAAGGATCCGTGATCCTAAGGAAGTAGAAAAGCTTGAGGCTGAGAACGGCTATCACGACGAGCTTATAGATGTAGGCGAGATCTTTGGTGTATGGATCATCGAGGGACCTGAGGGGCTTGAGGACAGACTTCCATTCAAGAAAGCTGGAGTTAATGTTCACGTTGTTCCTGACGTTATGCCATACAAGCACCGCAAGGTTCGTATCCTTAACGGTGCTCACACAGGATTTGTTCTTGGCGCTTACCTTTCAGGACAGGATATCGTTCGTGACTGCATGCAGAACGCAACAATTTCTGGCTTCATGAACAAGATGCTGAGCGATGAGGTTATTCCTACACTGGTTGACCACCTTGATGAGAACGATCTTAATCAGTTCGCAGCTGCAGTTAAGGACCGTTTCAACAATCCATTTGTTAACCATGAGCTCATGTCTATCTCACTTAACTCAACAAGTAAGTGGAAGGCAAGAAATATGCCATCATTCCTTCAGTACATTGACAAGAATGGGAAACTCCCTGTTTGCCTTACAATGTCACTGGCTGCATACATTGCATTTTATTCAAATGACATCCAGGAGCTTACAGATGCAGGTCTTGTTTGCAAGAGACCTAAGGGCAATACTTACACAGTAAGTGATGACAGATGGGCTCTTGAGTTCTTCTATGACCACAAGGGAGATTCCGAGGAAGACCTTGTGAAGGCTGTACTTGGCAATGAGAAGATGTGGGATCAGGACCTTAATAAGATCGAAGGTCTTACGGACAAGGTTACGGAGAATCTTAAGATGATCCGCAGCGAGGGTGCTGAGAAGGCTTACGCAAGCTGCCTATAATTTAATAGTGATAAATACTGATGTTTGGCGCTGCCTGTGTTTTGCAGGCAGCGTCTTTGTATTATTTTTATGATTTATTTATTCTTCTTTGCGGTAAAAAGTGTGATAATTGATATGTGTGCATTATATTTTGTGACAATTTCTTTTCCGATTCGTATAAAAATAAGTGAGATAGGGGAAAATCATGGAATTAAGTTGTGTTCTTATTGAAGATGATAACAGGGGGTATTTTGAAAGTGTTTTTTCAAACGTCATAGAGTTGTCTGATAAGAGAGTTGCTGTGGCTGCAGTTGATGAAAATGATTTCATTCTTGGTGCAGTATCCTATCAGTCTGTGGGATTTGAATATGTTATAGACTGGCTCTATGTGGAGCCCAAAGTTCGCAGGCAGGGCGTAGGTACTTTCCTTGTTGATCAGGTACTCCGTGCGGTGGTTCAGTCGGGAGAGATACTTCCGGTGACAGCCAGCTTTGAGTTCAAGGAAGATGATCAGCTTCTCCACACATTCTTTTTATCCTGCAAACATATGACCACCAGCTATTCCCATGAGAGATTCTATGTAAGCTCGGGGGATATTAAATCTTCTGACTCACTACATAAGTCTCTTAAAACCGGGCATTCAATCGTACAGTTTTTTGACAGACCGGAAAGCGAGCAGAAAAAGATCCTTAATATGCTCTCAAGGACCCAGGCCTACACAGTCCTTGACTATGATAAGTGGAAAGAGGAATGTGTTCCGGAGCTGTGCCAGTGTGTTTATGTAAATAACAATCTGGTGGATCTTATCTTTATGAGAAAGCTCTCAAACGGCAATTTGGATCTTATGTACCTTTATGGCAAGTACCCAAGGGGACTTATAGAGCTCCTTAACACAACTGTAGCCAGGATGGAGACGCTTTTTCCAAAGGCAAATCTTATCTTCGACGCCATGAATGAAGAATCTGACCAGCTGGCCAGGCACCTGTTTCCAAGGGCAAAAAGAGCGAAGGTTTTCGAGGCAGAGTTTTAAAAATCATTCATCTGTAAAGGAGAAAAGTTATGTCAGGATTTGAAGAATATGCAAAAAAACAACAAGACCAGGAGCAAAGGAATGATTTTATAGATGCTCAGATAAACAAAGGTCTTGATATTGATAAAGCTTCTTTTGACTATGATCCTGAACAGATAGTTGAGCACTTCAAACAGAGAGTAAGCGACAAATCAGCTGATGCGTTCGCCATGAGAACCAAGTACTACTTTCAGGATGAAGACATGGCAACTGCCAAGAGCCGCCGCTATCAGCTGCTTGATCAGATAGGCACTTCAAGGGGGCAGACAGAGGCCTATGCGGAAAAATACACCCATCACAGTGCCAAGAAGCGCAAATGGGCTGCAGAGGATGCATCCATAAAGTTTCATGATATGCAGGACAAGATCCATGCGTACAAAAACGATGACATTACCGGTGCTGATTCTCTTACGAAATTCAGACACCGCAAGGAAATCATGAATGATCGTATAGCTGCCATGGAAAAGACAGCCTATGTCAAGGCCCAGAGCAAGAAACATGAGCAGTATCTTATAGGAAGGTCAAGGCTATCCTGTAACTTTATTTTAAAGGACCAGCTTGAGCGTTTCATAGAGGCTGAGGAGAGTAAACAGCAGGTTGACCGGAATATGGTCCGCAGCCTGAAAAAAGAGCTTTCCAAGGTTGAAAAAGAGATTAAAAATGCCACAAAGCTTATAGCTGGTAATGTGCCTAAGTCCCATGATAAGTGGAGGGAAGAAAACGGGCTTAATGAGGCTCAGTACAGGGCAAATTATGAAAGTTTCAAAGATAATAGTCGAATGAATCCCGGCTGCAGCATGGACGGAGCAGTCCTTATGACAAATCTTATGCTCCTTCAGGATCAGCAAAAAATGAATGCCTGGCCTAAAAAGTCAGTACTTACGGGATATGGCAGTCCTGCTCCCGTGATCTCAAAGGCAGAGCAGGAGAACAAGACATGGAATGAAAAATATGAAAATGCAGGTGGAGAGGAAAAGCTCGACATGGAGAGGGAAGCCCTTAAGAGATTTAAGGAGTTTCCTCTGCCTTCTGCTGCAGTTCTTAACGGGAGCGCCAGAACAAAAAAGTACATAATGGAGAACCTAAGGACATACTACGATATGACCAAGAGGGCTCTTCCTTACTACAGAAATCTTATGAATAATCCGGGCAATGATCCGATCAGTCAGGAAATTGCACAGGATGTAAGGCTTAGGGCCAGGATCACCTATATTGAGGCTATAGATACATACATCAACCTGACCTTAAGGAGAAAATTCCAGATTGATTATGATGGAGACAACGGTTTTCGGTTTGAACAAGATCCTCAGTATAAGTACACAAAACAGGGCGGGAGAGTCACCCGCCGCAGGAAATTTGGTTTTGATGAAAACGGTAGAGATCAAAAGGGGCAGCATTATGATGCCCTTAGAAATGCTTATACGGCTTATATAAATGCCACAAACGCGCAGGAACCGGTTATAAATAATGTTCAGCCCCGGCAGGTTCATAATGAACCTGTAATTGCTGAGCCTGTTAATAATGAGCAGATCAATATAATCAATGAGCCTGAAAACATCATAATCAACCTTAATCAGCCAGATCAGGAGCAAAAAGAAGGGGCAAGGAATACAGTTAAAAATATTGTAGACCTTTTTGATAACAAAAACAAAGAAGACAAGAAAGAAGAAAAAAAAGAAGATAAGAAGGCGGGTAAAAAGAATAAAAAGATTCTGGAGATAAACCTTGACGACATAGAAGAGAATCTCAGTAAGAGCGGATTCAAAGATGATGAAATTAATATTATAAAACCTGAAAAGGTCGATCTTATAGAGAAGATTGAGAGAGGCTTTTTATACTACAAAGTGGATGGAAAGAGCTACAGATTTACACCTGAGTTTGATGAGCAGTACAACGAATACCATAAAAAACAGCCTCGTATAAACAGGCGTGTTTTTAATACCTACATGATCAATAAGCAGATCACAGGAATGAAGCTGAATAAGGAGTATAAAAAAGCCTTTGAAAAGACCGGCAATGAAATAAGAGATGTTGGATTTAGTAATTCCACCATGGAGAGGACCATGCAGTGCATAATGAAACCGGTCATATTTGACAAAAAGGGCAAGCCGCTGACTAAGGAGGATGAAGAGAATCATAAATGGAATCTCAAGTGGTTTAAGTGTTGGGAAAATGGAAAAACAGATAAAAAAACAGCAGAAAGCATGGTTGCAGAATATCTTCCACATGTATATGACACGGCGGGAGAGCTTTTGGATATATTTGAGAAATATGCAAATAAATCTGAAGCGGTTCTTCAGGATGAATTGGAGAAATACTTTGAGAAGCTTATTGACAGCAATCAGCTCAAGACCTTTATTCATATGAGCAATTGCGCTGCCAGTATAGACAATTTAAGGAAGAGAATGCCTTCTGTAGGCAATTTCCTTGAAAAGAACAAGAAGTTTAAAGCTATCAGCGATATTGTGGATTTTTCAAAAAATGCTCTGGTAAATTATTTGGAAAATACTTATGGAATAGCCATTGAGCAGCCCACTGTAGAAATGGGCGTATTGGATGAGGCTACACGCATTGAGCATACCGAAAAAAATAAAACGGTCTATGAAAGCATAATTGGGGTAATAACCGACATATACAAGAATAACAAGGATGTAATCAGCAAAAAGACGGATTATACCTTTGAAAAGGAAGTAAAGGCTCAAAATAAAACGAAAGTAACCAGGGTTAGCGAAAATAAGAATGTCATCAAAGAGAACAGGAATGTCATAAAAAATGAGCCTGCATATCACATTATAGACAAAGCCAAAATTGCCAAATATAAAAAGATAAATCCTGGCCTTAAGAATGATGCCATTAAGTTTTTAAAAGGCTACAATACCGTTTATGCCATGAAGTATTGCCCTGAATATGTGGAACTTCTTAACAAATCCACTCTTTTTGATAAAAAGGATTCAGCTAAATCTTTGGACAGAACAGCGGCTTATATAATGCGCCCTGTTAGTTTTGATGAAAATTATAAGCCATATAATGATAAGCAGAATATGGCAAATCATGAGTGGAATCTTAAGTGGCTTAAGGCCTGGGAAAAGATCGATGACAAGAAAAAAGACAGTGCAAAGATAAAGCAGCAAAATCAGGCTGTCATCAAGTCCATGATTGATGAGGAAACCAAAAACACCTGGAAGAAAGAAGATATTCCGCCTATTCCAAAAGCAGATAAGCTTGATGAAGCAGGCAAGGAGGCATATAAAAAAGAACTTGAAAACTGGATTGAGAAGAAAATATCTGAAAATGGCGGAGAGTTTTTTGCGGATGCTACACTTAAATTGCTTTCCTATAACCAGCTTATAAATAGATCCCCGGATCTTAAAAAGGTTTTTGAGGAGGAAAAAGACAGGGAAGCTCTTGAAGATTTTTTACTCACCGTCCATGAGTATGCCAAGAACTACATTGCTAAAAAATACGGTATTGACCTTAATGAGCTCGGTGACAGTAAAGTTATTCCAGAAAAGGAACTTGTGTTTAAAAATGTCAACTATGATGTGATGATGGGAGCTTTTCTGGAGGAATCGATAGACAAAGGTACAAAATACAAGGAAATCAATAAAGAAGCAGCAAAGGAGAAAAAGAAAGAAGAGAACCTCAACAGAATAATCATAAATGAGGAAGAAGAGAACCTTAACAGCATTAATATAATAAACGAAGGCCCCGTACTTGAGACAAAAGAGGACAGGGCTAAGGAGTATGCAAGGCTTAAGAAATTAAACCCTGAATATTTCACGGAAAAAGCCTATGACTACTACAAAAAAGTTCAGAAAGTTACAGAAAGTATCGAGAATCCTGAGCTTGTAAGCCGTTTTAGTAAGGCTAAAGATAAAATAAAGTTCAAGAGTACTAGTAACGCAAATTTCGGCAGAGCCTGCGGAGCTCTCCTTCGTTTTGTAAATTATGACAAGAACGGAGTTCCTGTTTCTAAGGAAGATAAGGAAAATCATGCCTGGAATGAAAAATGGGTGAAGGCCTGGACCAAAGATGATGTGAAGCTCAGAGAAGAGATGATAAAAGAAGAACTTCCAAAGATGTTAAAAAATATCAGTATTCCTGATATCCCGGATGACATCGCAAAAGACCTTATGGATCCAAAGAAACAGAAAGCTGCCGCCTTGAAAGCAAAGGAAATATTCAACAACTGGTTTGAGAAGATAATGGATTCTGACAAAGCAACTGAGTTTTTGTTTGAGATGAAAAAAATTGTTCTCATATCAAACCTTGCCACGGAGCATGGGGATGCAGTTAATCCATTCTTAAAGGAGCATCCTGAACTTGATAAGGCGCTTATGACTGTTGGATCCATGAACAATCTTATAACTTTGTTCTTTACTTCGAAATATGGCTTCACGGGAAAGGATGTGCATGATAAATCCAAGGAACTTATTTATCCGAAGAATTATGAGGAAGACCAGGAGAAGAACAAGCTTGTGCCGTCTATTGGTACATATGCCATGTCCCTGCAGGATTATAAGAATGAATTTCCGGACAGCAGGTATATCGACAAGTCCACCGGTAGTGTTGCAAAAGAAAAAGATGAAGAGAAGGACGATTTCTTTGCCTTCATCGAACAGCAGAACAAGGAAAGATTAGAAAAAGAGAGGAAAGAGCCACGAAAGGGAGTAAAGTTTAAGCTGCCAAAGGAAGCCGACATTGAGAAGGAATATGCTGAGTTTTGCAAAAAGAATGACAGGTTGACCAAGCCGGCATTTAATGTGTTTAAGGCTTACAATGCTGTTTACAGCACACTGCTTAACCCTGAACTTTTAAAGATCCATAACAAAGCAGTTAAAAAAGGCAGAATAAAAATGACCGGTAACAATGCTTCGGATGACATATCCAGGGTTCCGGGGGCGCTGCTTAGAAAAGTGCATTACGATCTGAAAAATAAACCAATATCTCAGGAGGATTATGAGAATCACCAGTGGAATAAGGAAGTTTTAACTGCTTTTGAAAAAGGAGATAATAAAAAGCTGAATGAAATCATATCCCAGGAAGTCCCCAATATTTATTCCGGGATCAAGCTTCCTATGCCACCTAAAAATGCAGGGGATAAATGGTTTGGCAACTGGATTGAAAATGAGTTTATGCAGGATCCGGAAAAGTGGATAGATTTTTTCAGAAAGCATATAGCTCTTGAAAATCTTATCAAAGAAAGTAAATTTGCCAAAGAAATTGCAACTAAAGATGCAGATATTAATGCAATTCAGACTCCTGTTACCTTTCTGTCTGTTATGACTGTAAATTACTTAAGGATCAATTACCGTGTAAATCTTGAACAAAAAGGTCCAAAGATAATCATGGAATGCAAGTCATCAGAAAAGGAAACTAAAAAATATGATGATAACTTTACCATCTTTCTTAAATCTCAAATAGGTGGTTATTCAGAGGCATTGGATAAAGTAATAGAAGCTAATCCGAAAAACAGTTATTTGGATAAGGAGAGTAATGAGGACAAGGAGTTTAAAAAATACCATGAAGCTGACCCTAAGTTTACAAAGGACAGCTATAAAGTATTAAAAATGATAAGAAAAAGTAACATTCCTG
>CAMVJI010000068.1 GCA_947167765.1 uncultured Butyrivibrio sp.
ACGACTAACTGGAGATTTTATGTTTAACGAAAAGACATTTGAGCTTCTCATAAGCTCTTTTCCCAAAATATTAGAGTTTGGCCTCAAGGTGACGCTGCCCCTGGCGGCCATAGCCTTTGTGCTGTCCACAGTGATCGCGGTTCTTGTGGCCATGGTTCAGTACGCCAAGACTCCGGTACTGTCACAGATCTGCCGCATCTACATCTGGATCATCAGAGGAACGCCGCTTTTGGTTCAGCTCATGGTGGCTTTCTATGGGCTTCCCCTTCTTGGGATCCACTCCAATCCCTTTGTGATGGCGGTAATTGTCTTTTCCATAAATGAAGGCGCATATTCGGCAGAGACCATGAGAGCAGCTATGGAGGCAGTCCCTGCAGGGCAATTGGAGGCGGGCTACTGCGTCGGTATGAACTATATGCAGATCATGTGGCACATCATCCTTCCACAGGCCTTTAGGACCGCGTTCCCATCACTGTTCAATGCGCTTATCAGCATGGTAAAAGACACATCTCTTGCCTCAAGTATCACCGTGGTTGAGATGTTTACAAGGACCAAGCAGATTGCAGGCCAGTCCTACAACTACCTGCCGCTTTACATCGAGGTTGCCCTTGTATATCTGATCTTCTGTACAGTTCTTACATTTATTCAGAAGAAGGGCGAAATGATCCTTGGAAGCTATGGAGTGCGCAAGTGACATATTTTAATTTTTGAAAACGATAGCAGGAGGAGCATATGGCTCTTTTAGAAGTAAAACAGATAAAGAAGGCCTTCGGAGACAATGGCGTACTTCTTGGAATTGATCTTACTGTTGAAAAAGGCGACGTGGTGTCGGTTCTAGGACCATCAGGTTCAGGTAAGACCACGCTCCTTAGATGCATCAATTTCCTTGAAAAGGCCGATGGAGGTCACCTTTCCTTTGAGGGAAAAGAGTATGATCTCTCTGGGATTTCAAAGGCTGAGATAGCAGAAATAAGGAAAAAGACAGGCTTTGTTTTCCAGAACTACAACCTCTTTGCCAACAAGACAGTTCTTGGGAATGTGACTTTGGGACTTACTTCCGCAAGGAAGGTTTCAAAGTCTGACGCAGAGAAAAAAGCTATGGACGTCCTTAAAAAAGTTGGAATGGCGGAGTTTAAGGACTACTATCCAAGCCAGTTGTCCGGAGGTCAGCAGCAGAGGGTAGCTATAGCAAGGGCCCTTGCCACAGACCCAAGCATTATCTTTTTTGACGAGCCTACATCGGCCCTTGATCCGCAGCTTACGGCAGAGGTTCTTGAAGTTATGAGGGAGCTGGCTAATGAGGGCATGACCATGATAGTAGTGACCCACGAGATCTCTTTTGCTAAAGAGGTATCAACTCATGTGGTATTCATGGCAGATGGAAATGTGGTGGAAGAAGGCAGTGCGGCTGAGTTTTTCGAGCATCCTAAAATGGACCGCACAAAAGAGTTCTTGCGTTTGACCAATAATTGATGTATTATACACGAAATAATTGTGTAAAACATTTGTGGCTGGCGGACCGGAAGTGTTCCGGCTTCTGAAGAGGCCACGCTATACAACGAGGAGGAATTATTATGAGAAAGAAACTATCTATGTTACTTACAGCAGTTCTTTTGACTGCATCTGTAACAGCTTGCGGAGCTGCAGCTGATAATGCACAGGCTCCAGCAGAGACAGCAGATAGCCAGGAGGCAGAGGCTGAGGCACCTGCAGGCGAGGATCACCTTGCGCGTATCAAGGCTGCGGGCAAGATCACAATCGCAACAGAAGGCGTTTGGGCACCATTTACCTATCACGATGAGACAACAGATGAGCTTGTTGGATTTGACGTTGAGGTTGCAGCAGCAATCGCAGAAAAGCTCGGTGTTGAAGCTGATTTCAAGGAAGTTGCTTTTGACGGCGGACTTACAGGTGTAACAACCGGAACCTTCGACATGATGGCCAACGGTGTTGATGTTACAGATGATAGAAAAGAGACTTACGACTTTACAGAGGCTTATGCATATGACCACGCTGTAGTTGTAACTCTTGCATCAAATAACGACATCACTTCGTTCGATGACTTAAATGGCAGGACAACAGCCAATTCAGCAGGTTCAACCTATGAGGCTATGGGCAAGGAGCACGGCGCTACAGTATCTAACGTTGATACTCTGGGCGAGACCATGACACTGGTTCTCAACGGAACAGTTGATGCTACTATCAATGCCAACACTTCAGCTCAGGACTACTTCAACACAACAGGAACAACTGAGCTCAAGGTTGCAGCAACAGATCCTGAGGTTACAATGTATGCCATTCCTCTGGCAAAGGGAGCAGACAACGATTCTCTTCGCGAAGAGATCAACAAGGCTATCGCAGAGCTTAGGTCAGAAGGTAAGCTCAAAGAGATCTCAGAGAAGTATTTCGGAGCAGATATAACCTCAGATTGATATTTCTTTATTATTAGGACTTGATTTAATTTAATATTGTTGCTATATTATACATAAAATGTATAAATATACAGAATTTATGTATAAAACAGGAGGAGAAAATTATGAAGAAGAAATTTTTATCAGCCTTTGTAGCAACAATGATGACCATGGTCTTTCTTTGCGGATGCGGCGAAGCAGCTACCGCTGGAGAGGCAGAAAATGGCGGAGAAGCTTCAAAGGAAACCCTTATTGTAGGAACCAACGCAGCTTTTCCGCCTTTTGAGTATGTAGGCGATGATGGACAGCCTGACGGATTTGATATTGCTCTCATCAAGGCAATCGGTGAAGAGATCGGCGTTGAAGTTCAGATCCAGGACATGGAGTTTGATTCACTTGTATCATCCATCGGTAACAAGATCGATGTTGCTATCGCAGGTATGACAGTTACAGAAGAGAGACAGCAGATGGTTGATTTCTCTGATCCATATTACGAGGCAGTTCAGGCTGTTGTAATTCCTAAGGGAGCAGCCATTGCTACAGCAGATGACTTAAAGAACAAAAAGATCGGCGTTCAGCTTGGAACAACAGGTGAGTTCATTGCTGATGAGATCGAAGGCGCTGAGGTTTCAGCATACAACAAGGCAGTAGATGCTGTTAACGACCTCAACAACGGACGTGTTGATCTTGTTATTGTTGATAAGAACCCTGCAGAGGTATTTGGTGCACAGTTCTCTGATAAGGTTGACGTTGTAGCAGGTGAGAACTTTGACTTTGAGCCAGAGAACTACGCTATTGCTCTTCCTAAGGGAGACGAAGATCTTGCAGTTAAGATCAACACAGCTTTAAAGAAGTTTAAGGACAACGGAACATACGACAGTCTTGTTAAGCAGTACATTGAGGAGTGATTTTTGTAAATGACCATTTCAGAACGTTTTGTCGCAGCCTTCATTACAGGTGAGCGCTGGAAACTGTATATTTCAGGTCTTGGGATTACCCTTGAGATAGCTCTTTTCGCTGGAATCCTTGGTATTATCATTGGTACTGTGGCGGCTCTTATGAAGCTGTCAACAACTGAGGATGGCAAGCCCACAGTGCTTAATTACATTGCCACAGTTTATGTTGATGTTATCCGCGGAACACCGAGCGTTTTGCAGCTCCTTATCATGTGGTTCATCGTAATGGCGTCATCCAACAATGGAATTCTGGTTGCATCTCTTTCCTTTGGTATCAACTCAGGAGCCTATGTTTCCGAGATCGTAAGGGGCGGTATTCTGGCAGTTGACAAGGGACAGATGGAGGCAGGAAGATCCCTTGGACTATCCAAGGCTAAGACCATGCGCTACATCGTCCTTCCCCAGGCAATGAAGAATGTTATTCCACCTCTGGGCAACGAGTTTATCACTCTGGTAAAAGAGACGGCTATTGTAGGATATGTATCTCTGTCAGATCTTACACGTGTTGCTAACCAGGTCGCATCAAGGACCTATGACGCATTTATGCCTCTTATAGGTGCAGCTGTCATATATTTCCTTGTGATCAAGATCCTTACGATACTCCTTGGAAAACTTGAAAGGAGGATGCGAAGAAGTGATCTCCGTTAAGAATCTTACAAAAGACTACACTAAGGCCGATGGTAACCACATAAGGGTTATCGAGGGTCTTAACTACGAAATTGAAAAGGGAGAGAAGATTGTTATCGTTGGACCTTCGGGTTCAGGTAAGAGTACATTCCTTAGGTGCTTAAATCTCCTTGAAAGACCTACAGCAGGACAGATCTTTTTTGACGGCGAGGAAATAACCGCCAAGGGGACAGACATCAACAAGGTAAGGCAGCGTATGGGAATGGTCTTCCAGAACTTCAACCTCTTTAACAACCTTACTGTTATGCAGAACCTTACCCTGGCCCCAGTTAAGCTCAAGATCATGAGCGAAAAAGAGGCAAAAGAGAAGGCAACTGAGCTCCTTAAAAGAGTTAATCTGCTGGAGAAGGCAGACGTTTATCCTGCATCTTTATCCGGTGGTCAGAAGCAGAGAATAGCCATTGTGCGCTCTCTTTGCATGAACCCCGAAGTGATGCTCTTCGACGAGCCCACCTCAGCCCTTGACCCTGAAATGGTCGGTGAAGTTTTAGATGTTATGAAGCAGCTTGCCGAGGATGGCATGACCATGGTAGTAGTTACCCACGAGATGGGCTTTGCCAGAGAGGTTGCCACCAAGGTGCTGTTCATGGACGAGGGAATCATCCTTGAGGAGAACACCCCCGAGGAATTCTTCGAACACCCAAGAACCAAGCGCCTCCAGGACTTCCTATCCAAGGTGCTGTAAAACAAGACACGGGAACAAGCCACGGGGACGGTTCTTTTGGCTGGTTTTGATTTGTCAAAACCAGCCAAAAGAACCGTCCCCGTGGCTTGTTTTTGTGGCTTCCGCGGATGCTATAAACAAAATTTATATTCTCCGATAAGTTTGCTGTCTTTTACATTCTCTTTTCCCTGCCGCATAATCACATTCATAAAAACCAAGTACAAAATATAAATTCAAAAAGCGGAGGACAAAATTATGAAAAAGAAAATCTTAGCAACACTTATTAGTTCAGCTATTGCAGTAGCATCACTTACAGCTTGCGGATCACAGGGAGCAGAGAGTGCAAGCGCTGCAACAACACAGAAGGAAGAGGCAGCTGAGGCAGCAGAGACAACACAGGCAACAGAAACTGCAGCTGAGGCTGAGGCAACAGGCGATGATCTTCTTAATGAGATCAAAGAGCGTGGCTACATCATCGTAGGAACAGAAGGAACCTGGAGCCCATACACATATCACGATGACAACGACGAGCTCGTTGGATTTGATGTAGAGGTTGCCAAGTACATAGCTGATTACATCGGAGTTGATGTTCAGTACTCTGAGACAGTTTGGGGATCAATGTTCGCTTCCCTTGATGCAGGACAGATCGACGTAGTTATCAACAGCGTATCTTACTCAGATGAGAGAGCAGAGAAGTATGATTTCTCAGAGCCATACAACTATTCACAGCACGCATTCCTTGCTCTTAAGGACAACGATGAAGTTAACACATTAGAGGATGCGAAGGGAAAGACAGCAGCTAATGATCCTACAAGCTCAATCGGAAAGTATGCAGAGGACAACGGAGCAATCCTTGATGAGGTTGGTGAAGCAGCACAGGCTGTAAGTGAAGTAAGAAACGGAAGAGCTGATCTTTCATTCGGAACAACAGTTGGATTTGCAGATTACTTAAAGCAGCATCCAGAGGATGAAGAAGTATTTAAGGTTGTTGTAACAAGTGATCCTGAACCTAACGCATACATCCCTGTAGTTAAGGGCAACGAGGAGCTCGTAAAGGTTATCAACGAGGCTCTTGCACAGGCTAGAGAAGACGGAACACTTTCAGCTCTTGCACTTAAGTACTTTGACCTTGATACAACACAGGGCTGATAAGAATCTGTTACAAGAATAAAAACATGATTGGACAGTGGTTATGAACGAGAGAATAATAAACGAACTAATTGAATCATTTGGAAAACTGTTTCTTGCAGGACTTAAGGTATCGCTTCCTCTTACTATCGCATCATTTTCTGCAGGCCTTATAATCGCCTTCCTGGTGGCTTTGGCACAGATTGCCAAGGTCCCAGTCCTTAGGCACCTGGTAAGAGTATATGTGTGGATCATCAGATGTACGCCAATGATCGTTCAGCTTTTCATAGTGTACTTCGGACTTCCAAGCATAGGGATCAAGTTTAATTCCTTTGTAAGTGCCTGGCTTGTAATGTCACTGAGCGTCGGAGCCTACTGCTCGGAAACCGTAAGGGCGGCGATCCAGTCGGTACCTGTGGGACAGCTTGAAGCCTGCTATTGCGACGGACTTACCTTCTGGCAGGGAATGATGCACGTCATTGTTCCACAGGCCCTTCGAACAGCTTTCCCGCCGCTGTCCAATTCAATCATAGGACTGGTAAAAGATACATCTCTTGCGTACAGTGTCGCCCTTGTTGAAATCCTGGCAACAGCCCAGAGGATTGCAGCAAGAACCTATGACTACTTCTGGTTGTACTTAGAAGCCGGACTTATTTATCTGATAATCTGCTCGGTTCTTACTGTTATCCAGAGCAGGGCTGAAGCGGCGCTTGAGAGGAGGAGATGACATGTTAGAGCTTAAAAATGTCCACAAGCAGTTTGGGGACAATGTGGTACTTAAGGACGTGAGCCTTAAGGTTGAGAAGGGAGATGTGGTTGCAATCCTGGGCCCCAGTGGCTCAGGAAAAACAACACTTCTAAGATGCGCCGGATACTTAAACAGAGCAGACAGCGGACGCCTTGTGATAGGAGACAAGGAATTTGATCTTAAGAAGATCGCAGGAAAAGATCTTTTGGATTACAGGAGCAGAGTTGGATTCGTATTCCAGAGCTTCAACCTCTACGGAAATAAAACAGCCCTTGGCAATGTAACCCTTGGTCTTACAGTTGCTCAGAAGATGAAAAAAGACGAAGCAGAAGAAATAGGCAGAAAGCTTCTTGAAAGAGTTGGACTGTCAGATAGAGTTGACTATTATCCATCAAAGCTTTCGGGTGGCCAGCAGCAGAGAGTCGCAATTGCAAGAGCTCTTGCTACAAATCCAGAGGTTGTGTTCTTTGATGAACCCACATCAGCTCTTGATCCGGAGCTTACAGGAGAAGTTTTAAATGTAATAAAGTCTCTTGCAGACGACGGAGTCACAATGATAGTTGTCACCCATGAAATGGAGTTTGCAAGGAAAGTAGCAACAAGAGTTGTGTTCATGGAAAACGGAGAGATTGTTGAAGAGAACAATTCCAAGGATTTCTTTGAACATCCGCAAAAAGAAAGAACCAAAGAATTTATATATAAATCCAGCACCTGGGCGTCTGATACTCAGATTGACGGAAGTGGAATTTAAGGAGGAACTATGGACATCGTAAGTCTTATTGATATAGATAATGCATCACAGGAAGTTAAGGATGCCATAAACAGGCACGTGGCGGAGGGCCATTCAATTACAAATGAGAAGAGGACTCTTTTACACAATATCCCATCCTTCTGGGCTCTTGAAGGAAAGAGCTATGAGCTTAGCGCAGAACTTAAAAAGTTCATCTCGCCAAGAGCAGCAAACCTTTTTGAATACGCCATATCCGTTGAGAACGACTGCCTCGTGTGCACAACCTACTACAAGAAGTACATGGAGTCCATCGGTGTTGACATCAATAACGTGGATTACACAGAGGAAGAGGAGCTTGTGATCGAGTATGCGCAGGCCATTGTAAGGGACAGAAAGAACATCCCCCTTGACCTCTTTGACAGAATAAAAGCAAGGATCGGCGAAGAGGGCCTGGTGGTCCTTACCACCATGGGAATGTTCATGATTGCCAACAATTATTTCAACGACATTCTTCACGTAAGATCTGAATTTTTGGAGTAAGGGGGAGATAAAAATGTATCTTAAAAACGTTGGTATTTTTGTAAAAGACCTTGAGGGAGCCAAAGAGTTTTTTGAAAGCTATTTTGGAGCTAAGGTCCTTAAGACCTTTGATAACCCTGCCAAGGAGTACTATTCATACATTCTTGATTTTGACGGACAGGCCTGGGTAGAGCTCATGAAAAAACCTGAGACCGTCGACCTTCCCAAGGATCCCAACAGACTGGGCCTTGCCCATATCTGCTTTAAGATCGACACCAGGGAAAAGCTCAATGAGATCATCAGAAGATTCAAGGAATCAAACTACACCATCCAGTACGAACCAGAAAAAGAGGATGGTCCAGGCGAAGTTCGTGCAGTGACTTTCGAGGATATCGTAATTGAAGCCAACTACGGCTATTAAAACAGTTAAGGAACAGATATGGATTTGATAGATAAGGTCGCAAGGCTGGACAGACTTACTCTTGCAAATCTCCCGACACCAATACAGAGGCTGGACAGGATATCAAGCGAGCTTGGCAAGAGTATTTGGTTAAAAAGAGATGATCTCACAGGGGCTGAGACTTCAGGCAATAAGATAAGAAAGCTTGAGTACACTCTTGCCAGGGCCCTAAAGGAAGGCGCAGATGTGGTCATCACCGCAGGAGGTATCCAGTCCAACCACGCCAGGGCTACTGCAGCTGCTGCAGCAAGGCTGGGGCTTAAGGCACACCTGGTTTTGGATATTTCAAAAGAGCCTTCTCTTGAGGGAAACTATCTTCTTGATAAGATCCTTGGAGCTGAGATATCTCTTTTGAATGAAAAAGAAGAAGGCAAGGACCTGGATGAAAAGATGCAGGAACTTGCTGATATCTACAGGCAGCAGGGGAAAAGACCTTTCATCATCCCTGTGGGCGCATCAGACGGCATTGGAAACTTTGGATATGTAAGGTGCGCTTCTGAGATCGAGCAGCAGGAAAACAGTCTTGGCGTTAAGTTTGACGCTTTTGTCTGCGCTACTGGTTCAGGTGGAACTTACAGCGGTCTGTACATCGGAAATAAGATCTACGGACTTAACAAGAAGATCGTCGGGATCACGGTTTGTGACAACAGGGATTACTTCCAGAGAAAATGCAGCAGTATAGTTGATGAGACCATGTGCCTTCTTGGAACAGATACTATAGATAAAGATTTTTCTTTTATTGATGGTTACAAGGGGCGCGGCTACGCGATCTCTAAAGAAGACGAGCTTAAGTTTATTTCAAAAGTGGCCCGGACTGAAGGTGTGATCCTTGATCCGGTCTACACGGGGAAAGCATTTTATGGATTATACCAGGAGATTCAAAAAGGTCATTTTGATGACTGCGAGAATATTCTTTTCATCCATACAGGTGGCCTTTGTGGGCTATTCCCTAAGCAAGAGCAGTTTGCAGAATTTCTTTTATAACTAGGATCTCTGAGGGGGGAGAGCAGATGGCAAATATTGTTAAAGACATAGCGCAGCTTGTGGGGCACACTCCCCTTTATGAGTTTGCAAGATATGGAAAAGAACATGGATTAAAGGCGACAGTACTCGGCAAATTGGAATACTTTAATCCATCAGGCTCCATCAAGGACAGGACAGCGCTTAACATGATCCTGGATGCAGAAGAAAAGGGACTTATAAAACCTGGAGATACTATCGTTGAGGATACTTCGGGAAACACGGGAATAGGTCTTGCAGCCTTTGCAGCAAATAGAGGATATAAGTTAAAGATTTTCCTTGAGGCAGACCAGTCCATAGAAAGAAGGAAGATATTAAAGGCATATGGAGTAGATGTCAGGTTTACGACAGATGTTCCGGGGGTAAAAGAAGCAAAAGAGAATGGGACTTTTTCTTTACAGCTATATCAGGAGCTTATTGAGGACTACTGCAGAAAGCAGGATACAAGACACTTCTTCACAGATCAGTTGTCCAACGAGTCAAATCCATCAGTTCACTATAAGTACACAGGCCCTGAAATCTGGGAGGATACGGATGGGAAGGTAGATATCCTTGTAGCTACCGCGGGAACAGGCGGAACCATCACAGGGCTTGCCAGGTACCTTAGGGAAAAGAACCCTGACGTAAAAATAGTTGCTGTTCAGGCTGATATAAACTCAAGAACAGGGGCTGGGGAGCATCCTAAGACTATCGATGGTATAGCGCCATTTGCAGGTGCTGGAGTTAAGGATGAGTGCAAGGCACCTTTTATGGCAACATTTGACTACGATGAATACATAGACGTAAGCGGAGAAGCTGCCTACGCCACAGGCCTTGAGATTGCCAGAACTGAAGGAATCCTTCTTGGCCAGTCTGCATCTGCTGCAATGTACGCAGCAAGGCAGGTTGCAGCAAGAGATGAAAATACCGGAAAGAACATTGTGGTGATCCTTGCAGACAATGGAATGAAATATCTAAGCACACAGATGTATGACTAGACTGCCAGAGGGACGAACAAGCCATGGGAAGCCACGGGGACGGTTCTTTTGGCTGGTGAGACAATGGGGACGTCCCCACCGTCTCACCAGCCAAAAGAACCGTCCCCGTGGCTTCCAGCCAAAAGAACCGTCCCCGTGGCTTGTTCGTCCCCGTGTCCCTGAGGGTAAACCAAAGCTTATATCGAGCTATAAGTTATGGGTCTTATACAAATCGCCCCATGTGGATGATAATAGACAATGTAAGAAACAGTTGTACGATTCACAGGCGGTGATTTATGAAACAGATATTAGCATTTGGAGATTCAAATACATGGGGGCTTGTTCCCGGATCAAGTACGAGGGAAAGGTACCCCTGGGGCGTAAGGTGGACCAGTATTCTTCAGGAGAAAAATAAAGACGTAAGGATTGCAGAAGAGGGTCTTTGCGGAAGGACTACAGTTTTTGAGGATGAGCTCAGGCCAGGAAGAAAGGGTGTTAACACCCTGGATCCACTTATGGAGAGCCAGTACCCGGTGGATGCGGTGATACTGATGCTTGGGACCAATGACTGCAAGACCTTATACAATGCGTCAGCCCACTTGATCGGAAAAGGAATCGAAAGATGCCTTGACACCCTTGAAAAGTATGTGCCTGCGGAAAAGATTCTTTTGATATCTCCAATCCATCTTGGTGATGATGTGTGGCGCCCTGAAAAGGATCCAGAGTTTAATAAAGAATCCGTTGAAACCAGCAAAGAGCTTAAAAAAGTTTATGAAGATATAGCTCAAAAGAGAGGTACAGCTTTCCTTGCGGCCTCTGACTATGTTACGCCAAGTGATGTGGATGATGAGCACATGGACGACGCCGGACACAAGATTTTTGCAGATGTCGTCAATGAAGAGTTGAATAAGATGCAGATTTAGTCAATAATCATAAAAGAGTTTAAGAGACTAAAATACAAGTCCGGGGTAAGATAAATGGGAAAATACAACTTTGACATCCTCCACGACAGACGGGGAACCTCCTGCATCAAGTGGGATTTTGGAATGGAGCGTAAGGGAAGGGATGACCTGCTTCCTCTGTGGGTGGCAGACATGGATTTTAAACTGCCTATCGAGATTGTGGCAGACATTGAGAAAAGAGCTTCTCAGGGAATATTCGGTTATACCGATCCCAAGGAAGATTACTTCGAAGCCGTCAAGGGATGGTTTAAAAGAAGACACGGCTTTGATATAGAAAGTGAATGGATCACCATAACTCATGGTGTGGTTTATGCAATAGTGCTGGCCATCAGGGCGCTGACAAAGCCAGGAGAAGCGGTGCTTGTCCAGCAGCCTGTATACTATCCATTTTCTGAAGCAGTCAGGGTCAATGACAGAAAGCTTGTAAATAACCAGCTGGTCTATAAAGACGGCCACTACGAGATAGATTTTGAGGATTTTGAAAACAAGATAGTATCTGAAAATG
>CAMVJI010000069.1 GCA_947167765.1 uncultured Butyrivibrio sp.
GGCTTTTTGTTCTGTCCGTTATTACTTTGGTTTGTTAATTCTGAATAATTCTCTTGGAATTTTTCAGGGTTGCATTACTGTTTATTTGTCAAGGTGCTTGTTGCCGCTGTCCTCAGCGACAGCTTATTTAGAATAGCATAGGTGTATTTTGCTGTCAACAACTTTTTTCAAATGTTTATAATATTTTTTTAATTTGCTTCAAAATCCAGCATTTTAGGTATTTTTAGCCATCATGGCAACATGGATCTTACGTACTCATATAGCTCTTTTATAAGTGAAGTAACTGGTCCCCAAATATCGAAACCTGTAATATACACAACTATATATACGATGAGATAGGCCTCTATGGCACCAAGAACTGCTCCAAGAAGACGATCCAGGCCTCCAAGGATTGGTATCTCTTTGATATTTCTGACCGCATTTCCAACCGCAGTCATAAGTCCATATACAGCAAACGCCACGATCAGATATCCAACCTTGGGTATAACCTGTCCAAGGTTAGCGGTCATTACATTGCCTGCAATGTTCATTATATAGTAGACAGCTGCAAATGCCGCAATGACAGCAATAAGGCCTGCTGCTTCAGCAAACAGGCCATTGTTGGTTCCATATGATATTCTCCAAAGAAATAGTACGACAACCACAATGGTTATCACTATCTGAGATATTTCAAAATTCATTCTTTTTCCTATTTAAGATTCATTGTCTGGATATTTCTTGTTGTTACAAGAAGGAACTTACTGCGAAGACTGGTGGGAACCATAGTTCTTACAGGAGTTACAAAATCTCCTTCATACTTCACGTGTCCGTTCATATCCATGACCATGCAGCTATCCTCATTGTAGATGATGATCTGCTTGTTGTTAAAAATGATATCAGAATACTCAATGTCAAAATAAGTAGTAAGAAGGTTCTCCCCCTTGTCGCTGTAAACCTGAAGTCTGTAAGCTCCATCAGCTGTATTATTTGGGAATACAACGCCCATATAGCTGTCAGAGAAGTATATGGATTTGATCTCCTCTTCTCCGGTAAAGATTTCCGCCTGGCTCACAGGTTTTTCGCTACCCTGGTAGAACATTATCCTGTCATCAGATACTGCAAAGCAGGAGCTTGCATTCATAAACTGAACGTAAGGAACCACAACCTGAGGATAGTCATAGCCACTGGCGTAGTTGTCAATCGAGTTTTGTCCAACCGAGCCAAAGTTAAAGAACGCTACGCTGCTCTTTAAGCTTCCCTCTTCAGGATAGAGATAGGATACGCAAAGGAGCTCTCCATTTGGTGAGATGCTGATTGAAATAGGGTATCCTGAATCCTTCATGGTAGTCTTGAAGTTAGCAAGAGTGTTGCCCTGGGCATCATATAGGTAGATCCAGGTGACATCTGTTCCATCAAGAACTGCTGCCACAACTCCCTGAGAGGATACACAAAAATCTCTTATAGGAAGATTGGTATCAACTTCTCCCATGGATCCACTGGTTCCATTTACGTAAATATTGTGTCCGTTGTAATCGCCAATAGCCACCACGTGATCACAGGTTCTTGCGATAGGTGTCTGCATCTCGTAGGTCTGGTTCCATAAAACCTTACCAGAAGCGTCGATACAGCTGACGCCATCTTTACTGTACTGAATAATGTATCCGCCGACACTGATAACCTTGGAATCCTGGCCATTGGTAATGGCTTCACCATCAGTTACTACAGCTTCTGAATATTCCTTGTCTCTCCAGCTGGTGTAGACCACCAGTACAAGAAACACCACTGCTGCAGTTATTCCCAGTGTTCTGAAAACAACTGCCAGCTTGTGGTTTCTGATCTTTTCCTTATAGGAAGGTCCGCTGCCTGTGCTGCCCCTACCTGGATCATCTTTATTAAATTTCCCCGCATAGGAGGCAAAATCACGTACTTCAGCCAAGGGCCGACCTCCGAAAAACTAATTATTTAGAGAACTTATAGACTGTGATGTTGTCATATTCTCTGTCTGGACCGTAAACACAGTCAGGGAATCCTGCCTCATTGATAGAGTTTGGATAAACCTGAGTCTCAAGGCAGAAGCCATCTCTTGCCTTGTATGTAGCACCGTCCTTGGCTCCATCTGCCTTCAAGAAGTTTCCAACATAAAGCTGGAATCCAGGAAGGTTTGTGAAGCACTCCATCTTGATTCCTGTCTTTGGAGATGACACGTTGCAGAAGTTCTTAAGATTTTTCCAGTCATATCCATCAACAACATAGTTGTGGTCATAGCCTCCAACAAACTTAAGCTGCTCATCATCTGCATTGACATCCTGGCCAATAGTCTTTTCTTTTCTGAAATCAAAAGGTGTTCCTGTAACATCAGCAATCTCGCCAGTAGGAATAGCCTCGGAGCTGCTTACAGGAGTGTAAGCTGAAGCATTCATCTGCATAGTGTGATCAAGTATGCTTCCAGCGTTGTGACCACTTAAGTTAAAGTAAACATGGTTGGTCATGTTGATAAGTGTCTTGGCATCACTTGTTGCGTGATAGTGAAGCTCAAGAGCGTTATCATCTGAAAGAGTATAGGTGAGTTCAAAGACTCTGTTGCCTGAAAAGCCAAGATCTCCATCCTCAGCCTTAAGTGTGAATGTCACAGAGTTTTCACCCTCAGTTGCATCCCATATTCTCTTGTGGAATCCATTATTCATATCGGTGTGAAGATTGTTTGGTCCATCATTGATTGGAAGAATAAACTCTTTTCCATCAATCTCATACCTTGCCTTAGCAATTCTGTTGGCTGTAGGGCCTACAGTTGCTCCGAGGAAACAGTCGTTGTCAAAGTACTTCTTGTAGTCGTCAAAGCCCAGGGCTACGTCTACTCTGTTTCCGTCCTTGTCAGGAACGAAGATGTTCCTGATGGTTGCACCAAAGTTAAGAACCACTGCCTCAACGCCGTTGTCGTTTGAAATGTGATACTCATAGATTGGTGTTTTGTTTTCAAGTTCCCCAAATTGTGCTCTCTTTACTGCCATAACAATACCTCCAATGTGTGCATGTGCCTATACTTAAAGCTCGGTCCTGCCCTCAAGGGCTCTAAGGAGCGTAACTTCATCGATGTATTCCAGATCCCCACCAACCGGAACTCCGCTGGCAATCCTTGTGACCTTGATACCTGTTGGCTTTATGAGCTTACTGATGTACATAGCTGTGGTTTCGCCCTCAAGACTTGAGTTGGTGGCCACGATGACCTCGTCAACGTCATTACTCTGAAGCCTGGTCATGAGCTCTGTAAGTCTTATATCAGAAGGACCGATACCCAGCATCGGCGAAATTGCTCCATGGAGTACATGATACACTCCATCATACTTGCCGGTCTTCTCATATGCTGCCAAATCCCTCGCATTCTCCACAACCATGATGGTGCGATGGTCTCTGTTTGAGTTGCTGCAGATAGGACAGATATCCTCATCCGTAAGTGTGCAGCACTCTTTGCAGTAATGGACATTTTCCCTTGCATCAGTAATGGAATCAGCCAGCCTTTTTACCCTGTCCTTAGGGAGATTGATGATGTAAAAAGCCAGCCTCTGGGCAGACTTACCCCCTATCCCCGGAAGGGAGGAAAGCTCATCTATTAAACGGTTGATATGTCCGCTGTAAAGTTCCATCAGAAAGGAAAGCCTCCGCCAAGTCCACCTGTCATCTTGCCTATCATTGCGCCATTAGCCTCGTCAGCCTGCTTCATAGCCTCGTTAACTGCAGCTACGATCATGTCCTGAAGCATCTCAACATCATCAGGATCAACAGCTTCAGGGGAGATTGTAACGCTCTTTAAAGTCTTGTTACCAAATACAGTTGCCTCAACTGCGCCGCCACCAGCTTTTGCTGTGAACTCTTTTGTCTCAAGCTCCTTCTGGCTCTCCTCCATCTGACGCTGCATTCTCTGCGCCTGCTTCATAAGATTGTTCATGTTGCCTGGCATTCCTCCAGGAAATCCACCACGTTTTGCCATTATAAATTCTCCTTTTCGTCGTCGTCATCCTCAGTAACCACATCAAAGTTGATGCCATCTAAAAGATTAACGTAGTTTTCTTCAAAGTTCTGCGTGGGCTCCAGGAACTTGGCTTCGTACTCCACGTGCTTGCCCACGATCTCATCAATGAATGAAGACAGCTCCGAACCACCTTCACCATGTGAGTATTTATCAACAAGCTGTCTGTTGTCAAATACAATCTGAAGCTTGTCGTTATTTCCAAGGCTTAGCTTGGCTTTTTGCATATAGTTCTTCATGGGGCTTGGCATCTGCATAAGGGCCTTTGACCAGCCTGACACCAGCCTCTTTATATCATCAGGAACCGCTTTGTCCAGGACCTTTTTCTGAACTGGAGCTGCTGCCTGTGCCTGCATGGCACCTGCTGACGCTGCCAAAAGACCTATCTGCCCCGACTGGATCTTATCAAGGACTTTACTTGCACTCTCATCGTGCTCTTCAAGGATCCTTAATCTGTCCTCAAAGGAATCCTGCTGTCCCTGATCCATCTGAGGCTTGCAGAGCCTTATCAGCGTAATCTCTATCAGTATCCTCTTCTGAGCTGCATATCTTATGTTAGTTGACAGCTCTGAGAATATCCTGATAAACCGAAGGATCGAGTCAGTGTCTGCCTTGTCCGCCTGCTCTTTTAACACCTTCAGATTGTCGGTGGACATATCCACCACATCCTCCATCTGGTCAGAGGCCTGGATCAGCATCAGGTTCCTTAAATACCACACAAAGTCGTTGACGAACTGAGTAAGTTCTCTTCCCTGAATGACTACGTCAGATAGGATAGTCAGTGCCTCATTGACATTCTGAGTATACAGGGCGGAAAAGAGCTTCGAAAAGACTTCAGTATCCACCGCTCCCAGCACACCAAGAACCTTATCGTAAGTCAGGACTTCGCCGTAGTTAAATGCAATGCACTGATCAAGAAGACTTAAGGAATCTCTCATGGAGCCGTCAGCAGTCTTGGCAATATAGCGAAGTGCCTTGTCCTCAACCTCAATCCCTTCAGCCGTAACAACCTGGCGAAGTCTGTCTTCAATGGTGTCGATAGTGATCCTGTGGAAATCGTACCTCTGGCATCTTGAAAGGATCGTTATGGGAATCTTGTGAACCTCAGTGGTTGCAAGAATGAACATAACATATTCAGGTGGCTCTTCCAGGGTTTTTAATAGCGCATTAAAAGCACCGGTGGAGAGCATATGCACCTCATCGATGATGTAAACCTTCTTTTTTCCTTTTGTAGGGGAATAGGAGACCTCGTCCACGATCTCCCTGACATTGTCAACGCCGTTGTTGGAAGCAGCATCGATCTCAATGACATTCATACTGTTGCCAGCTGCGATCTCTTTGCACATCTCGCATTCGCCGCAGGGACTTCCGTCCACTGGGTGCTCACAGTTAACTGCCTTGGCTAAAATCTTCGCAACAGAAGTCTTACCTGTTCCACGAGTGCCGCAGAACAGGTAAGCATGTCCAACCCTATCTGATCTAATCTGATTCTTAAGCGTTGTAATTATGTGATCCTGGCCCTTGACGTCCTCAAAGACCGGTGGTCTGAATTTCCTGTATAGTGCTACATAACCCATTTTTAACTAAAACTCCAACAAAACTTTTGCGTGCTGTTTAATCCCCGAAGCACACTCCCAACATCTTGGCCTCTTTGATGATGCTTGCATCTGGTGATACATATTTGAGCTTGCCAGCAATCTCTGAAAGAGGAACCTTGACGATCTCTCTGTTCTTGTAGGCAACCATGAAGCCGTACTCCTTGTTAAGGATCAGTTGTCCAGCCTCAGCACCAAGCCTTGAAGCAAATACGCGGTCGTATGGATCAGGCGCTCCACCTCTCTGCATGTGTCCTGGAACAGTAACTCTTACTTCATGACCGATCTTTTTCTGGATCGCTTCAGCTATCTCATAGGAAACAGATGGGTACTTGTAATTAGCCATCTTCTCCTTGTATTCCTTCTTGGAGAGCTTGGCATCCTTCTTGGAGATAGCGCCCTCAGCCACAGCTATGATGGTGAACCTGCTGCCGCGCTCATCTCTTGCCTTGATAGCATCACAGATCTTGCCTATATCGTAAGGAATTTCAGGAATAAGGATAACGTCCGCACCACCTGCAAGGCCTGCATTAAGCGTGAGCCATCCAACCTTGTGTCCCATTACTTCAATTATGAATACTCTGCCGTGTGAATCGGCTGTTGTGTGGATGTTGTCGATAACTCCGGTTGCCACATCAACCGCACTCTGGAAACCAAAGGTCATATCTGTTCCCCAGAGGTCATTGTCTATTGTCTTGGGAAGAGAAACCACATTAAGTCCCTCCTCAGAAAGGAGATTGGCTGTCTTCTGAGAGCCATTTCCACCAAGAACTACAAGGCAGTCCAACTGAAGCTTGTAATAATTCTGCTTCATTGCCTCTACCTTATCAAGTCCGTTCTCATCAGGTTCCCTTATGGTCTTAAAAGGTGTACGGGAGCTACCAAGAATAGTTCCGCCCTTTGTCAGGATTCCTGAGAAATCCTTGGAAGTAAGCATTCTGAAATCGCCATAAATAAGGCCTTTATAGCCATTCTTAAAGCCGTAGAACTCCACTTCCACGCCGCTGTGCGCAATACACTTAACAACGCCGCGCATTGCTGCATTCAAAGCCTGACAGTCACCACCACTAGTCAACATACCAATTCTCATCATGTGAAAAAGGCCTCCTTTGAATAAACATATTTGTAACTGCACACTACTAGTAATTATACAAAATAAAGAGCCTTGTGCCAAGTAATCCGGTTGACGCTGGAGTATTAAAAAAGTATAATAAAAAACGCTTTGGAGCTATGTCCAAAGCGCTTGGAGACGTATCAAAGTGGTCGTAATGAGGCGCACTCGAAATGCGTTTGTCCTCCGGGGCACGCGGGTTCGAATCCCGCCGTCTCCGCTTTTTGCTCTATCCATCCGGATAGAGCTTTTTTGTTAGCAAAAGAGTTTCATCCACCAAACGGCATACCGCAGACACTGCATACTGCCCTTCCTCCAGAGTATACAATATGCTCAGTTTTTCTTCCGCATTTTGAGCACATATGCGTTTCAGTAGGTGTAGTACCATCCTTACTACCACTATTTCTGCCTCTTGCAGAAGCGCTCTTTCCTCCGCTTACTCCTTCAAGCTCTTTCTCATTCAAAATATTCTTTTCATGACCAAGCATAGTCAAATACCTCCATTTACATTCTCTGTTAATTTATACGAATATCCTGTCTTTTTGGCAAAAGAAATATCCCTGATCTAAAACGTATACTTGAGCACCATCTCGCTGAGCACCCTGTACTTGCCCCTTGGCACCGAAAACTCTTTTCCGTCTTCCATAACAACACAGTCCTTGGTGATCTTAAGGACCTTTTTAAGGTTCACTATGCTTTTTACACCAAGCTCATAAAAGTATGGCTCATCCAGGTCATTTTTTATTTCCTGCATGGTGCTTCGGATAAGATAGCTGTCCTGCCCAACCACTATCCTCTTGTAGTGGTCCTCAGATTCCACATACAAAATATCAGAACAAAGAACCCTGTGAACCTGTCCGCTGTCCCTGAAAGTGAAGTAATCGTCCACCTCATCTGTCTCGCACACCCTGTCCAGGGCGTCAAAAAAGTCTTCCTCAAGAATGGGCTTTTCAAGATAGTGAACCGCGTGGATCCTGAATGCATCCTTATAAAAAGCATTTGAAGAAGTCATGAAAATTATCTGTGCATCTTCGTTGTTCTTCTTTATGGTCTGCGCCAGCTCAATACCATTTATCTTGTCAATGTAGATATCAAGAATATAAATATCGTAAACATTCTTTTCGATAGCTGACAAAAGATCCAGGGAGGTATAAAAAATATCTGCCTTTATTTCAAGGCCTCCCTGTCTTTTCCTATATTTTTCCAAAAGCTCCGCCGCCTCAGCAGCAGAGCTTTTTTCATCATCACATATTGCAAGTCTGAACATGCATCCCCCGAAAATTTATTATCATCCCTTAAAGTCTATGGACTGTCCCACCGTCATCTCCTGGGGTGACAGTACCGAATCTGCCCGGAGAGCGAAGTTGAAGTCATCGATCTTTTTAAAGAGCTCCTCTACGGAATCTGCCATGAGGATCTCGTAATCATCCTCATCCTCCGGGATTTCATCACTTCCATGCCCCTCCCGGAGCTTTTCAAGCTGCTCTTTCTTGGCTTCCTTCCTGGCCTCTGCCTTCTCAGCAGCCTTCTTTTCAGCTCTCTTTTCCTGGAGCTTCTTGGCCATGTCGGTGTTACTCTTGCTCATAACAGCAAAGAACGAAGCCTTGCCATTGTCGCCAACCTGCATTCCAATGGTCTTGATACCTGGCTTGGTCTGCATAGCAGCCTGAAGCTGCGGCATCTGAGCCTGAGCCTGGGATATAAGTCCCTCATATTTAGCCCTGTACTCCTCATCTGTGGCCATTCTCTCGATCTTTTCCTCGTCGATGAGAACTACCATCCTGTTAGGATTGCCAAAGGAGCTGGCGTTCTGTTTTGCATAGTCCTTCATGTCCTTGCTCACAAGGACAAAGTCCATATTACTGTATTTCTTTTTCAGTTCCTCATAGTACTTGGCGCCCTCTTCTGAGAGTTTGGCCTTTCCTATCATCTTGCCATAGTTCCCGGTTGTCTTGGTGGTTTCTTTTGCAGTTTCCGCCTTGGCTGCTTCATACGCTGGCGCTGTACCTGCCATAACATCAGAAATGCTTCCCATGGTTCCCTCCTTATCTCGAGCCCTGCTCGCTGGCATCCTTGCCAAACATAAACCTTACGTTACTCTACCTTATCTCCGGTCTTAGCATCATACACAGACTTTTCTACCTCGTTGCCTGTGTCATATTCAGTTTTTGAGAAGATGATCTGTCCCTTCTTTTTGTCATACTCTGTCTTATATATATATCGGACGTCTTCTTCAATAACTTCACGTTCTCCAATCCAATATGGACAATTTTTTTCAAAATTATCTCCTGACTGAACATCAAGCATTGCATTTGAAACATCAACAGATACTCCAAGATCGGTAAGTATCTCATGTTCAAAGTCTGAGTAATCTCCAACCTCAACGTCCTCGCGGCCAATGGTTGAAAGATATTCCTCTGCATAGGATCTCTGCTGCCTTTCAAGCTCGTTCCTGTCGTCGTCCTCTACTGTGATGCATCTGCTCCAGTATTTCTCAGGGAAGTTGTCCTTGATCCAGTCCACAAACAGATTTCCATCTGGAGCTGGTTCATAGGATACAAGATTGTACTCACCATCCTCATTGATCATAAGTCTGATGACACATGGGATAGCGCCGTTGCCTGCGCAGCAGACAAAATTGCCGTCCTCAAACTCGTATCTTCCGTAGCAGGTTATGGTGTAGCAGATCTGCTCTCCCTGAGCGTCACTTCCTTCTTTATCCAAAAGAATGTGTCCCTCGCCTGCAACTTCTCCCTGGTCAAAATACTCATTGTTGTACTCAAGAACTGCAAGTCCCAGCGCGTCATCAAGTGATGTAGGTCTTGCCTCCTCAATAACTTCCTGCGTAGAACTCTCAGCTGGTGCCTCTGCTGGCTCAGGTGCCGGCTCCTCGACTGCTGGCTCTGTAGCCTCTGGCTCAGCCTCAGTCTTCTTTCCACAGGCAGCCAAAAGAGATACAGCCATCACTGAAACCATCATGGCTGCAAATATTTTTTTCCTCATAATATTTCCTCCTCATAACAACTACTCTTTCCTTAATTGTACCATTATTTACATCTGGTGTCTTACAACCTTATATTCGTCACCATCCTGATAATAAGGGCACTCACTGGAACTGCCACTCATAAGCCTTCCGTAGTCGTCCTCATCCATGTTCACCATGCAGGTATAGCACTCCCAGTCCTCGTCATAGGCGTAGTTTGCACAGGTGTCGCAGATCATACAAAGTCCTCTCTCATTGGATTGAAGATATCAAGGAGTTTCCCTGCCTCAAGGCATACACATCCATGAACTACATCGTTCATCTTAAGCATTGTATCTCCAGCTTCAACCACCTTTTTTACACCGTCGATCTCAAACTCAAACTTACCACTTACAATGTATGTGATCTGGGTGTGTGGGTGATGGTGAAGTGCGCCAACTGCACCCTTTTCAAAGGTATTCTCAACACACATAAGGTCCTTGCTGTAAGCAAGTACGCGCCTTACAACGCCGTTTCCCTGATCCTCTGCCTTAACATCCTTATAAAAAACCCATCTCTCGTCTAACATTTTCGCATCCTCCGTTTTGTCTTTAAAAATTCATTGCTTCAATGTACTTTTCATCAAATTCATCAAGGGTTGCCAGATTGATGACCCTGGCGCTTTCTACTATCTCTTTTAGCGCGTCTTTGGCTCTTTCCAAGGCTGCCTTTCCATAAAGAGCCTTCTTAGCCAAAGATATAGCACCCTTCAGGGAAGTATTTCCCACTGGTATTATCTTACCATCAAAATCCTCCGGAAACATCCGGAGATTCTTAACATTGTCCATATCAATATGACTTCCAAATCCACCTCCAAGATACAGCCTGTCTATAGCATTTCCCCTTAAAAGAGCCTCTGCGCCGGTTCTTATTGCCGCCTTGCCAAGCTGGAGGTTTCTGACATCCTGCTGGGTTAGCATTATTTTTCCATCCTCTGTAACAGGAAAGCCGCTGTCAAAATATGGATCAGCAAGTAGCCCTGTTTCATCAACAAGTCCTGACCTCACCATCTCAGAAACAAGCTCTAATACTCCTGTTCCGCAAAGACCGATGGGCGCTTTATCTCCAATTGTATCGCAGGTGGCTGTAATTTTGCCATCTCTGTCATGAAGCTTTACGTGGCTGATTGCCCCAGGGACAGAAGGAACGCCGCAGGTTATGCCTCCCGCCTCAAAGACAGGACCTGCTGCAGTTGAAGTAACCGTGATGTTTCCGCCATCAAATGAAGCCATCTCCCCATTGGTACCAAGGTCCACAAACAGAGCCTTTCCAAGATCCATATTGTTGCTCTTTATATGATATATGCCAGATACTATATCTGCCCCCACAAATGCCGATATTCCAGGCATCCCGGTGAGAATCGCACCTTCAAACCCCTTAAACAGGGTCTCTGCCGGAAGTTCCTTAAGGGTAAGTCCATCCTCCGGAGCAGTATAGGGAAATCTTCCAAGCCAGGATACATCCTTTCCAAAAAGGAGGTTCATCATGGTGGTATTTCCTGCAATTACAATATGCTTAAGACTTCCAACAAGCCTTCCATCTTCTTTTTCAGGCAAAAGAAGCTCATCCATCAGCTTCTCTATATCAGATACCACAATGTCTGACAGCTCTTTTAATGTGCTCACATCATCTGCCGCAGAAATCCTTGATATAACATCGCTTCCATACTTCCTTTGGTGGTTCACGCAGGAAGCCGACCTTAAAACCCCGCTTTTGGAGCCGATACCTGCAACAAGTGACGCAGCTATTGTTGTGGTGCCAAGGTCAAC
>CAMVJI010000070.1 GCA_947167765.1 uncultured Butyrivibrio sp.
CCTTTATCTGCAGGATACATCACGATACACTTATGGACATTGTAGTCCAGTGGACTCATCCCGGCACGTCAAAGCTCTTTCCGGAGACCACAGACCAGGAAGTGTGCTGGTTTTTAGAAACTCAGAAAGCCATAGTTGTATCCTCTGATACACAGATGAATGCAGGCGAGAGAGAACAGTTGGAAAACCTTGGCATCAAGGCTCTTGTTTCCATGCCTGTTGTTATAAATGGAAATCCAATGTTCTATACCTGTCTTACAGAAAACAGGGAAAACAGGATATGGTCCATTGACGACATCAAGTTTGTCAATGACGCCATCAGGATCATGCAAAGTATCATTACCAAGAGGCTGCAGACCAACTCTTTGGCAAGTTCTTTTGCCTCACTGGAAGCAGTCCTTGATAATGTGGGAAGTTCTATATATGTCAGGGATATAAATACTGGAGTTTTGCTCTTTGCCAACAGGAGCTTTAAAAAGAACTTCAGCAGAGAGCTCACTGAGAACAAACTTCCGGAGCTCTTTGAGACCAATATTCCTCCAAGAAGCCACAGCGGCAACTATGAAGTTCACCACAAGGACAGAGAGAAGTGGTACGACGTATACTACACCAGGATCAAGTGGGTTGACGGACGCCCGGTATCTCTTTGTGCCATCTATGATGTCACCGAGAAAAAGCTATATCAAAAGCGCATAGAGCAGCAGGCATACACCGATTTCCTCACAGGTCTTTTCAACAGGATGTGCTGTGAGAAAGATCTGGCAAAATATGTGGATGAAGCAAGGCAGACCGGGCAGCGTGGAGCCCTTATGTACCTTGATCTTGATGACTTTAAACACATAAACGATTCACTGGGACATCAGTATGGAGATGCCCTGCTTCAGGATATATCAAGGACCATCAGCAGAATCGAAGGTATCAGCAGATCCTGTTACCGTATGGGCGGAGATGAATTCGTAATCATCGTGCCTCCAGAGAGCTATCCAAGGATCGACAAGATCATGGAGGAGATAAAGAACGCTTTCGCAACCCCATGGTACTTAAAAGACAGCGATTACTACTGCACCATGAGTATGGGTGTAGTTCTTTTCCCGGACCATGGAGATAACGTATCTGAGCTTATAAGAAAATCTGATGTTGCCATGTATGAGGCCAAAAAGTCAGGAAAGAACAGGATTGCGGAGTATTCAGACAACATCGACTCCTCATCCATACACAGGCTTGACCTTGAAAAGAATATGTACTCAGCCATTACCAAGAAGTGCGATGAGTTTGAGGTTTACTTCCAGCCTGTAATAAGTGAAAACAAAAAGGGCGGTAAAAAGCATATCGGTGCTGAGGCTCTTATTCGTTGGAACAGCACCTCTTTGGGATTCCTTAGTCCCGATGAGTTCATTCCTCTTGCAGAGTATTTAGGACTCATCACTCCTATAGGAAATCATGTTCTAAAAAAGGCCTGCGAGTGCTGCAGACAGTGGAACGATTCCGGATGTGGAGATTTCTCCATCAGCGTCAATGTGTCAGTTGTGCAGATCATGCAAAACGACATCGTGGATGTGATCAAAAACTGCATTGAGGAAAATGGCATCGATCCTAAGAATATAGTACTGGAGCTTACTGAGAGACTTGCCATAAATGACCTTGCAAGGACCAAACAGACTCTTCTTGATATTAAGAGCCTTGGAGTAAGGCTTGCTCTTGATGATTTTGGAACCGGATACTCAGCTCTTTCAAGTATAAGAGCTCTTCCTTTTGACATTATCAAGATAGACAAGGATTTTGCAGCGGATATAGTAGATGACAAGTATTCTCAGGCTGTTGTAAGGTCCATGGTAGATATGGGTAAGGCCATCGGGGCAGAGATCTGCGTAGAGGGTATCGAGAGTAAGGAACAGGTAGACATCGTAAGAAAGCTCGGAGCCAAGTACATCCAGGGCTACTACTACGACAAACCCATGAGAAGAGCGGCCTTTGAGGAAAAGTATGTGTATAACGGATGAGTTTATGTTATACTATAATGTACTTTAAAAACAAAAAGAAAGTTGGTTTTATTTTAGAATGGCAGAAGAATTAACAAATCCAAACGGAAGACATTTTATTGAGCGAGAGATCGATAAAGATCTGGCTGAGGGCGTTTACGATCATGTCCACACAAGATTCCCGCCTGAGCCCAATGGCTTCCTTCATATAGGTCATGCCAAGAGTATACTTTTGAACTACGGAATGGCCAAGGAATATGGCGGCAAGTTCAACATGAGATTTGACGATACCAATCCTACCAAGGAGAAGTCAGAGTTCATGGACGCCATCATCGAGGACGTTAAGTGGCTTGGCGCTGATTACGAGGACAGACTTTTCTATGCATCAGATTACTTTGACGAGATGTATGAGGATGCAGTTAAGCTTATCAAAAAGGGCAAGGCTTACGTTTCAACTCTTACAGCTGAGCAGATGAGAGAGTACAGAGGTACTCTTACAGAGCCTGGTAAGAACGACCCTGACAGGGACAGAAGTGTGGAAGAGAACCTTCGCCTGTTTGAGGAAATGAAAAGCGGCAAGGTAGAGGACGGCGCAATGACTCTCCGTGCCAAGATCGATATGGCTTCACCTAATATCAACATGAGAGATCCTATCATCTATCGTGTTGCACATATGACACATGCAAGAACTGGTGATAAGTGGTGCATCTATCCTATGTACGACTTTGCTCATCCTATTGAGGATGCAATCGAAGGCATCACACATTCACTTTGCACCCTGGAGTTTGAGGACCACAGGCCTTTATATGACTGGGTCAAGAACGAGTGCGAATACAAGAACCCTCCTCGTCAGATCGAGTTTGCCAAGATGTATCTCAACAACGTGGTAACAGGTAAGAGATATATCAAGAAGCTTGTTGAGGACGGAATCGTAGATGGATGGGATGATCCAAGACTTGTAACTATCGCTTCTCTTCGCAGAAGAGGCTTTACACCTGAGTCAATCAAGATGTTCGTTGATATGTGCGGTATCAGTAAGGCACAGGCTACAGCAGAGTATGCAATGCTTGAGTACTGCATAAGAGAGGACTTAAAGCTCAAGGTGCCTAGAGTAATGGCAATCCTTGACCCTGTTAAGCTTGTTATTGACAATTATCCTGAGGGACAGATTGAATATCTTGATATCGAGAACAACAAGGAAGTTCCTGAAATGGGAAGCAGGAAGATCGCCTTTGGAAAAGAACTCTATATTGAGCGAGAGGATTTCATGGAGGAGCCTCCTAAGAAGTACTTCAGACTCTTCCCAGGCAACGAAGTAAGACTTATGAATGCTTACTTTGTGACATGCCAGAGCTTTGTAAAGGATGAAAACGGAAACGTAACTGAGATCCACTGCACATATGATCCTGCAACCAAGGGTGGAGACAGCCCGGATGGCCGCAAGGTTAAGGGAACTATCCACTGGGTATCAGCTTCAGAGTCACTTGCTGCAGAGGTAAGACTCTATGAGAACATCATTGATGAGGAAAAGGGTGTTTACAACGAGGATGGCTCACTTAACTTAAATCCTAATTCTATCAAGGTTATCAAGGATGCCAGACTTGAGAAATGTCTTGCAGATGCCAAGGCTTATGATAAATTCCAGTTCGTAAGAAACGGGTTCTTTAGCGTGGACAGCAAGGATTCCAAGGATGGCGCTCCTGTATTTAACAGGATCGTTTCACTTAAGAGCTCATTTGTTTTACCTAAAAACAACTAATTAGAGAGGTACGATCATGGCGGGTATTTTTTCTGGATTAGAAAAACTTGGTCTTGGAAATATCGGAAAAGAACAGCTTTTTGAAGACCCCAAGAAAAAGACAGTTGAAGTTAAAAAGGAACAGCCAAAGAAACTTCAGCTGGTAAACGAGGAAGATTATCTCTTTGACAAAAAGTATAAATGTCCTGTGTGCGACTCTGAATTTGAGGCAAGGACAGTAAGAACTGGTAAGGTCAGAATGAAGAATGTGGATATTGATCTGCGCCCTGACTATGATGAGCTTGACCAGAACAAGTATGATGTAATAGCTTGTCCTGCCTGCGGCTATGCTGCACTTGGAAGGTACTTCCCAAATCTCAACAAGTACCAGATTGATGATATCAGAGTTAAGATATGCATGAACTACAAGCACGAGCCCAACAATGAGCCTATATATTCTTATGAATATGCCAAGAGACTCTATCAGCTGGCTCTTGCCAATGCAGTTGTTAAAAAAGCTAAAAACAGTGAGAAAGCCTATATCTGTATGAAGAGTGCATGGGTCATCAGAGGTGAGACCCAGAGACTTGATCCTGAAGAGGAAGGATATGAGGCCAAGAAGAAAGAGAACGATGCTCAGGAAAAAGAGCTTCTTGAAAACGCCCTGAACGGATTTGTAATGGCAAGGCAGTCTGAGGAATTCCCAATTGCAGGAATGGACTCAACAACTCTTGACTACCTCATTGCAGCCCTTGCAGTTGAGACTGGTAAAAAAGATATCGCCAGCAAGATGATAAGTGATATCCTGGTTTCAAGAACAGCCAACAGCCGTATCAAGGACAAGGCAAGAGTATTAAAAGACATGCTTGCAGAAGAGTAAATACGACATAAAAATAGCCCTCGCATATGCGAGGGCTTTTAATTTACTGATTTATTTGTCTTCGTCGTCGAAGAACTCTTCCTCTTCGGATTCTTCTTTTGCGTCTTCTTCAAGAGGCTCCTGCTTGTCATCTGCCTCTTTTTTATCTGTATCTTCAGACTCTGAGGATCCTGTGATATCTACGTATTTACGTGAACCGAATTTATTATCCGCATCGTCATCATCGTCGAAGTCATCGAAATCATCGAAGTCATCGTCGTCGAAGCTGTCTGCTATCTCCTCTTCTCTTTTGCTGAGATAGTAATATGCACCTGCGGCAGCGGCTGCGGCAGCGGCGCAGAATAAAACAAATTTTCCAAATGAATTATTCTTGGACATAGTAACCTCCCTAAATTAAACGACTAAATTGATTTTAATACAATTTGCAATCAATTAAAAGACCTGAGTATTAAAAATTGATAAATAACGTAAAATCGTTTGAAGTGCCAGATTATAAATGCTAATATTTATTTAGACTGACATGGTCAATCATCCCCGAAAATGAGGACTTTCATGAACGAGAGATTTTTTGAGCTTAAAAAAGAAAAGCAGGACAGAATGATAAACGCCGCGCTAAAGGTCTTTTCCCAGTACGGTTATCGCCATGCAAGTACTGATGAGATTATTAGGGATGCGCAGATAAGTAAAGGCCTTTTGTTCCATTATTTTGAGAGCAAGATCGGTCTTTATGCTTTTTTGTATGACTATGCCACCAGGTTTGTTACCCTGGAGCTTACTCAGAACGTTGAGCCTGGGGAGAATGACTTTTTTGTACTCTACAAACAGATACTTAACGCCAAGACAGACTCTATGTATCGTTATCCTTACGTGTTTTTGTTCCTGGACAAGGCTGATGAGGAGTCAGATCAGGATGCACTGGGTGAGATAGAGGAAAGGCGAGATAAATATCACAGGCTTATGGATGCCTTAAAAGAAAGGGCGGACATCACAGTATTTGGCACAGATATGGATTATGTGAAGGTGTGGAATCTTCTGGATTTCACCGTGGATGGTCTTATGCTAAGGGCTGTAAGAAGTGACAATTTCAGGGCGGATTTTCTATTGGAAGAGGCTACTGAATACGTGGATATGATAAAGAACATAACTTTAAAATAAAGTAAAAAGGAGGACCTTATGAGTAAGTTCCTAGTAGCAGGTGTAACACAGATTGAAACTATCGTAAGAGTTGACAAGATTCCTGTAAGTTATTCTCCTCTTACCTGCGTGAATGATTCAATTTTCACAGCTATGGGAGGCGATGCCTACAATGAGTCTCTGGCCCTTAAGTGGCTGGGTGATGATGTTTGCTTTATGTCTATCGTAGGCAGGAATCAGGACCTTGGACTTATCAATCCGCCGGATCGTAAGATCACTCTTTCAACTGAATATATAATTCCTCAGATGAGAGAAACTCCTACTGAGGTTGTGCTTTATGATAAAGACAGAAAGCAGCAGATTTTTGAGGATATCAAGGACCTTAGAGAAAATGTCTATGACATGAACATGGTGGCTCCCATCGCTGACAGCTGTGACATGATGGTCCTTGCCAATGCCAATTTCTGCAGACCTTTTGCCAAGGCAGCTGCTCTGTACAATAAGCCTATAGCAGTTAATATAAGAAGCTACCATCCGGAAAAAGAAAAATACAACACCGATTTCCTTGAACCGGCCAAGGTGCTTTATTTTTCAGATGATACTCTGACAGAGGATCCATATGAGTTCATTCAGAGAATGTCTGATACCTATGGAACTGAGATCATTATCCTTGGACAGGGCAGTGAAGGACTTATTCTTTTTGACAGGACCAAGGACCTTCGGGTTCACTATAAGACGGTTAAGACTAATGAAGTTGTTAATACCATCGGTGCTGGTAATGCGCTATTTGCCTGCTTCCTTCACTACTACATGGAAAATGGTGACAGCGTAAATGCTATTAAGAATGCACTTTTGTTTGCTTCCTACAAGATTGGTTACATGGGTACATCAAACGGATTCATGACAACAGACCAGCTTGAGCAGTGGAGAAACCTTATCTGGGGCATTAAAAAGAGTGCTTTTGATGAACATTCACAGGGATAAATCCACTTGAAAAAAACAGGATAAATGTGGTAAAGTAGAACTACGGAAACGTTACCGGTAACGGTGAAAATTTCCGTAGTTTTTCTTTAAAAAAGGAGAGATGAATATGGCAAATACAGCTAACAAATCCAGTAGAAAATGCGGCGTTTTACTACCAATCTTTTCACTTTCATCTGAGTACGGAATAGGTACCTTTTCAAAAGAAGCCTATGATTTTGTGGACTTTTTGGAGGAGGCAGGACAGAGCTATTGGCAGCTTCTGCCACTTGGCCCCACCAGCTACGGAGATTCTCCGTACCAGTCTTTTTCTACATTTGCAGGCAATCCATATTTCATCGATATTAATACTTTGATAGACGAGGGGCTTCTTACCAAAAAAGAAGCAGATAAGTTTAACTTTGGCGGAAGCGAAGAGTATATCGATTATGAAAAAATATACGATTCAAGGTTTAAGCTCCTTAAAATTGCCTATGACAACTTCATTAAGAAGAACAAATCTTTTGCGGACAAGGCAAAGAAGTTTGAGACATTCAAAAAGAGCCGCGACAATTTCTGGCTGGCTGATTATGCTCTTTTCATGGCTCTTAAAAATGACAATGGCGGCAGAAGCTGGAATACCTGGGAAGAGGGTATAAGGCTGAGAAAACCTGCAGCAATAAAGGCAGCTAAGGAAAAATACAAGGAAGAGATTGATTTTTACTGCTTCCTGCAGTTTCTGTTTTCAGAGCAGTGGGGGAGGCTCAAGGCTTATGCCAATAAAAAGGGCATTGATATCATAGGAGATATCCCTATTTATGTGGCCTTTGACAGCTCTGATACCTGGGCTAATCCTGAGCTGTTCCATCTTAATGAAAACAACGAACCAATCGATGTTGCCGGATGCCCTCCAGATGCATTTTCTGCAACAGGTCAGCTCTGGGGCAATCCTCTTTATAAGTGGGATTACCATGAGAAGACTGGCTATAAGTGGTGGCTTAAGAGAATTGCCCACTGCTACAAGATCTACGATGTTGTAAGGATTGATCACTTCAGGGGCTTTGATGAGTACTATGCTATTCCTTATGGCCATCCAACAGCTGAGCATGGTAAGTGGAAGAAGGGCCCTGGCTACAAGCTTTTTGACGCAATGAAGAAGGAGCTTGGTGAAAAGAGAGTCATCGCTGAGGATCTTGGATTTTTGACTGAGTCTGTAATAAAGCTTGTTAAGAAAACTGGCTATCCTGGAATGAAGATACTGCAGTTTGCCTTTGATTCCAGGGAAGAGAGCGACTACCTTCCACACAATTACATCAAGAACTGTATTGTTTATACAGGAACTCATGACAACGACACAACAAGGAACTGGTTTGACACTCTTCCTAGAGCTGACAAGAAATTCTGTAAGGAATACCTTGGCATCAAGAAGAACAGCGATGCTGTGTGGGCTGTGATCAGATCAGCATTTGCAAGTGTGTCAGATACTGTTATAATTCCAATGCAGGACTATCTTGAACTGCCAGGATATGCAAGGATCAACACCCCATCTACACTGGGCGGCAACTGGGTATGGCGTCTTAAGAAGGATGCCCTGACACCTGAAGTTGCCGGCAAGATGAAAGACTTTGCAAGAATATACAGGAGATTACCTTAAATAAATGTCAGAGATCACTATAGTTGAAATAGCCAAGAGGTGCGGCGTAGGTGTCAGCACTGTTTCAAGGGCCATCAATAATCACTCAGATATCAACCCTGAGACCAAAAAGAGAATAATGGCTGTTATCAAGGAGACAGGCTATATTCCCAATAACAGTGCAAGGAATTTGAAAAGAACTGATGCCAAGTGCATTGCGGTTTTAGTTAAAGGTATCACCAACCCATTCTTTTCACCAATGATAGAAGTGGTGGAGCAGGAGGTGGACAAGAGGGGTTATGCCCTTGTCCTTCGACATGTTGAGGCCTATGAGAATGAGGTGGATGTTGCTCTTGAGCTTGAAAAAGAAAAGAGACTTCGCGGGATCATTTTCCTTGGAGGAAGTGCCAAGCACCCTGCAGATAAGATGAAACAGATTGGCGTGCCTATTGTATTTGCGACCATCGGTTCTGACATTTCTGAAGATTTTAACAGAAATGCCTACTCAACAGTTTCTGTGGACGATGAAAAAGAGAGCTTTAAGATGGTTTCCCATCTCATTGAGATGGGACATAAAAAGATCGCCATAATGGCAGAGGGAAGTGATACTCCTTCTGTAGTTCAGCTGCGTCTCAAAGGCTATATTAAAGCCCTTAAGGCTGCTGGCATCAAGGTCAATAATAACCTTATAAGATACGTTGATCAGAGGATCTACACCATGGCCAACGGATATGATACGGCAAAAGCTCTTATTGAATCAGGCGAGAAGTTCACAGCTCTTTATTGTATTTCTGACGTACTGGCTATCGGTGCACTGAGGGCCTTTGCGGATGCAGGACTTAAGGTGCCTGAAGATGTCAGCGTCGCTGGATTTGACGGACAGGAGCTCTCACAGTATTGCATACCAAGGCTGACCACCATAAGACAGCCTCTTGTTGATATATCAAAAGAGACCATAAGGCTCATCTTTGATATTATTGACAAGGAGAGTGGTCATAGGCATATAATATTCCCTGGTGAACTAATTGAAGGAGAATCAACCAGGAAAATATAATGAACGAAGAGATATTTGAATACGAAGGCTATACAGGGTCAGTAAACTACGACAGGAAGGCTGACTATTACACAGGTGAGGTCACAATAGGCGGAAGGATCTACACCTATGAAGGGGATTCTCTAGAGGAACTTCGAGAAGACTTTGAGGATATCATTGATTCCATCATCGCATTTGATGAGATGGGTGATGACGAAGACTCTGAGGAGGACATGGATCTATGAAAGACGTACTGGACATTTTTCTTAAGTATGTGCTGCCCTTTATAGCTGCATATCTTATTAACATAGTGATGAACAGGTTCCTTAGCAAAGAGCTGTTAAGGGGCAAGATTCATCTTATTTTTTTGAAGGGCATTATTCTTGCTATCGTTTGGGCAGCAGCTGCACTGACAGCTCTTAGCGGTATTCCTGCTTTTGAAAAGACATGGGAGACAGCTATTGCTTCATCTGGAATAGCTGCTGTTGTACTGGGTCTTGCAGCTCAGTCAACGCTGGCAAATGTGTTTGCAGGAATAGCTCTTTCTGCATCAACTTCAAGACCCTTTGATATAGGGGACAGGATCAAGATAGACAACTATGATCCTGGATTTGTTGAGAACATCACCCTTCGTCATACGGTCATCAAGACCTATCAGAACGAGATAATCTATATTCCTAATTCCATTGCAGGTTCAGCAACCATAGTAAACTACACTCAGGAGGACTCTTTTTCTTATCCTATAAGAGTACAGGTTGCCTATGGCACAGACATGGACAAGGCAATGACTGTTATGGCAAGTGCCATCTATTCTCATCCCAAGCACTACGGAGCAAGACCAACGGTGCTGTGCAAGAGCTGCGATGACAGCGGAGTTACGCTGCAGGCTCTTGTTGAGACCAAGGACTTTAAGGACAATCCAAGAGCCTGCTCAGAGTGTCTTGTGGAGATCATGAAACGCTTCAAGGAAGAGGGCATTGAGATTCCATACAACAAGCTGGTACTATTAAAGGGCGAAGAGTAAAACAATATACGGGGGTTATTATGGGTAAGCTTTATTTCAGGTATGGAGCTATGGGGAGCTCCAAAACAGCAAACGCACTGATGGTGCGCTACAACTATCTTGAGAAGGGACAGAACTGTATCCTTTTAAAGCCAAAGACAGAAGACAGAGATGGCAAGATGGTCGTAAGATCCAGAATGGGATTGGAAGCCGAGTGCATCTTTGTAGAAGATTTTCTTGATGAAGTAGTAAATGAGTGGTTCACAAAAAAGAGCACTGCATGGAAGAAACTGGACTGTGTCCTTGTTGACGAAGCACAGTTTTTAACAGAAGAGCAGGTTGACCTTCTTGCAGAGGTTGTAGATAAGTACGATCTTCCAGTTATCTGCTACGGACTTCGTACAGACTTTACCAGTCATCTCTTTTCAGGCTCCAAGCGCCTTATGGAGATCGCAAACTACATCGAAGAAGTTCCAACAGTCTGCTGGTGCGGTCGCCGTGCCCACTTCAATGCCCGCGTATCAAATGGCAAGATCGTTCGCGACGGCGAGCAGATCATGATGGGCGGCAACGAATCCTACGTCTCAGTCTGCCGCAGACACTTCCTTTCCGGCGAAGTGGACGGCAAGAGAGAAAGAGATATACAGGAGTGAAACTAAAACAAGACACGGGGACGGTTCTACTGTCTCATTGTACACAATGAGACAGTAGAACCGTCCCCGTGTCTTGTTGTGCACAATGAGACAAAAGAACCGTCCCCGTGTCTTGTTTTACAGGGCAGCCAGGTCTACCTGCTGCACGGTTCCAACGCCTCCGCTTTCCCGAAGGAATACGCCTGAGGCTCTTGTCATAGCCTGTATGGCGAAGGTGCTTCCAAAGTGAGAATATTCAGTGTCGGCCTTGCCAAGGTGGATAGCCCCAACATCGGCTTCTTTAAGGCCAAGCAGTGTATCTGTTCCGTCTTCGTTTCTGATCCAGATCTTTAACTGGTCGTAGACCTTATCGTTTTCATCAATCCAGCCATTTCCATCAAGATCATAGGCAGAAAGATCTTTAAAACCGTCCCCCGACTTTGTTCCAAAAAGTTCCGAGCCATCATTG
>CAMVJI010000071.1 GCA_947167765.1 uncultured Butyrivibrio sp.
GAAGCACTGCAGGTCTTAGCATGTGCATGTTAGGGAACAGGGTTGATATTACAAGGAACACTGTCATACCTGTTGCCAGGAATATAAAGTTTTTGTAGTAACTCTCAAGGTCTAGTGATAATAGGAAAAACAAAAGTGTAACTGATACATACAAAAACCAGGTGTAATAAGGTATTACAAAGATCTCCTGAAATGGTATCATATCATCTATTGCTGTGTGGATCACAGAATAGTGAGAAAAGGTATGCTTCTCCAAGAATATGAACCAGATCATGTAGATCGGCGCATAAATCAGTATCGGTATCGAAAGCCATAAGAGATCTCTTCCAAGGCTCTTGTCTACCGCCCTTCCTATCCAATTTTCATATTTCTTTTTCATAATTTTCCTCATTTTTCAAGCAAAAGAGCTTCACGTTGAAAAATATTGTAACACTCATAAAAATAAAGTAAATGACAATTCTGACAATAAAATTTACGATTTAACGCAAATTTTGATAAAACCATCCAAAATTATCAGTTGAAATGGAATATCTTCTGAAGGAGTTTATATCCAGCGAGGGTTATCTTGCGTCCCCCCTTTCCAGGAAGATAGATATAAGTTCCCTCTATGCTGTATCTGATCTTGCAATACAAAAGGAAGTTCTTTTCCTTGATGTACTCAAGAAGCTCCTGACGTTTTCTAAGGTTCTCCTTGGTATCCTCAGTAATTAAAAGAACAGATGATATTGCTGTAATGATCTCCAGATAGTTGAACATATACTTATGTCTCTCCTTCTGGGATCTGATCATGCCATAGTTCTCTACATAATAATCAACCATAAGCTTGTTTACGCGAAGCTGCTGATCGATCCTTGAAAGCATGATCTTCTGATTAACAGACTGATCTTCTCTTCCGATGTAGTAATAATAGAAATTGATGTCCAGATAATACATGTTCTTAACAAATGGAAGTGGGTTAAAAACATAGATATTGTCTACATAAAATGTGTGCTCAGGAAGTTTAAGCCCGCACTGTCTCAGGAGCTTGGTCCTATAGATAACTGAATGCATCAAAAGATAATGTCCCTTTGGAGTTCTCTTTACATCCTTCCATGTAAAGATCTGCTCGATTGGGAACATGGTGTTGTAGCGCATTACCTTGTGGCGCTTTTCTCCAACCTTGTTGTATACGAAGTTACTGATAAGAAGATCAAGCTGCACATCTCCGCCAGCAAGTTCAGCCAATGTGCTAAGGATCTTTCTGTATGCGATCTCCTTTACCCAGTCATCTGAATCCACAACCTTAAAGTAAAGTCCTGTGGCATTCTCTATTCCTGCATTTACAGCCGATCCATGTCCGCCGTTTGGCTTGTGGATAGCCCTGCAGATCGTGGGATACTTTCTTGCATACTCATCTGCAATTTCTGCTGTCCTGTCCTTGGATCCGTCATCAACGATAAGGATCTCAACCTCTTCTCCGCCCACAAGCAAAGAATCGATGCACTTACTCATATAGTCCTGTGAATTGTAGCAGGGTACTGCAATAGATAATAGTTTCATTATATTAACTCCTTAATCTGGTGCTTTCGTATTTTTCCATAGTTGCAAGGCAGTTTCTAAGGTCGTTGTATCTGTCATATACATCACCCTCATTGATCACAACACCTACTGAAAGAGCCATGATGTCAATCATATCATTTGTTATTATAGGACGAAGCTTGGATAATATCTCCCCTTTTTCTACAGCCAGATCAGCGTCCATAAACTGAATGACAAGAGGATCAAGATTAAGCTCTGTCGCTTCCTCGTCCACAGTTTTACTCATAACATCTGAAGATGATGAGTAATCTTTTTTGAGCTTATTTTCATCAAGCTCAAGTCTCACTGGCGCTGAAGCCGTAGCAGCTTTTGCGCTTTCATTAGAAGCAGGCTCCAAAGCCTTGTCCTGACTTACTGTGTCCCTTGGATTTACCTTTTCAAATCTCATCTTCTGAGCCACATCAGGATACTTATCCCTGTCAACTTCCGACATAAACATATCAAGTGGTCTTACATAAACCTTGTAATCACCATAAAGGGCCTGATATACCACCATCTCTTCTCTGGTCTCAGAGTGAGTTGCAATGGTAAGGATCTGATACATATTGCCCTTAAAGTGCCTGTAAATCTCTTGTGGTCTTGGTCTTTCTCCCATAATTTCCCCTTTTCTAAGCCTTTAACAATTGTATAGTATAAGTCAACAAATGTATTATTTCAAATCTGTCATACCGCTTTACCGATGGATGTGCACTTTATTATAACCATCTCGACACTGATGACATAATCAAGTTTGCCGCTTTTAACAGCCTCGTCATTGGAGGCGCACAGCTCCAGAGCCTCTCTAAGCTGCTGAAAAGAAAAGCTTCTTGCCCAGGCCTGATATTTGCCCACAAGAAATGGTGCTATCTTAACTGCCGACGCCATCTGGGCCTTATCTCTCCTGTTTTCAGTCATCTCTTTTATCTGAAGCATGATATTAAACTGCCTTGTTATAAGAGCAAGGATCTTGGCTGGCGGCTCCTTTAGCGCAAGGAGGTCATAGTATAGCTCAATAGCCCGTCTCTGGTTCTGGGAAGAAATTGCATCAGTCATATCAAAGATCCTGCTGGTCAGGTAGTTGGCGCAGACTGCAGTGATGTCTTCTTCCGTGATCTTGTTTCTGTCTATGCAATAGCATACAAGTTTCTCAATTTCCGTTGCAAGATTGGACATATCCGCTCCAACCCTGTCAAGAAGAACTGCCTGAGCTCTTGGGGATATCTTTTTCCCCTCATTAGAAAACCTTGAAGCGATCCAGCGCTTTAACATGTCGTCATCCTGAGTGCTGCAGTCTATCTCAAAGCCGACCTTGGATACAGCTTTATAGATATCCTTGCGCTTATCTACCTCTTTTTCTACAAATATTATGATGGTAGATTCTGATGATGCCTTAAGGTACTCAGAAAGCTCCGGGCAGCCACTCTTAAAGAAGCCGCTGTTCTCCACAAGAATAGTTCTCTTGTCAGAAAGAAATGGCATTGTCTCTGCCATATCGATTATCTCAAGAGGATTGATATTATCACCCTCATATCTGTTAAAATTCATGGAAGACTCTGATCCCCCAAGGGCTTTTACTATCTTGTCCCTGTTCTGAAGGCGAAGGTAAGCCTCATCTCCATATATAAGGTAGCAGCTTTTAAAAGAACCTGAGGATAAGTCTTCATTAAATTGTCTTTGTTTAGCTGGAAAATCCGATGTTTTAACTGCCATAAAAACGCACCTCGACTTATATGTTAACATATAAATGATGTTTTTTGATATACTATATCTGCCCAAAAAGTTATGAACATTTCGAAGGGAGACACAAAATGTTGATACATGGTCTTCAAAAGATGACTCTTTTAGACTATCCAGGATACGTTGCCTGCACCGTATTCCTTAATGGATGTGATTTCAAATGCCCATATTGTCACAACTTTGAGCTGGTTGACGGTACAGCGCAGGCTCTTATGGATGAAGAGGAGTTCTTTGCTTTTTTAGGAAAAAGAAAAGGTCTTTTGGATGGAGTCTGCATATCCGGGGGAGAGCCTCTCTTACATAAAGATATTGATGATTTCATTCGAAAGATCAGGGAAATGGGCTACAGAGTAAAATTAGATACCAACGGTTATCATCCTGATATGCTTAAAAAGCTTATTGATGAGGGCCTTTTAGATTATATTGCCATGGATATCAAAAACTCCTTGGCAAAATATGCTGTGACTGCAGGTGTCCCAAATATCGACACTTCTATTATCAAAAGAAGCATATCAACCATTATGAATAGTGGTGTGGACTACGAGTTCAGGACAACAGTTGTAGGTGGACTACACGAAGCAGATGATTTTGAGCAGATAGGAGCCATGATCCCAGATGCAAAGGCGTATTACCTGCAGCAGTTCACCATGAGAGATACTGTTCCAGACAAAGGGCTATATTCCCCAAGTACAGGAAAAATGGAGACTTTTTTAAAGGTCGTTAAAAAGCATGTGGATTCTGCGTGTCTTAGAGGAGTATCAGACTAAAAAAACTCCTTTTTTACCGTCTTTTTGCCAATGGTTTTTTCGCGTCGAATAACAAACGCTATAATGATAAGCTATGGCTTATATTTTTCTACACCACAATATCTTGTGTCTTATTAAATATCGCCATCTATATATTGACGAGTACCCCCTCTTGTGCTATCTTATATTTATATTCATCGTATGTATTGTAAGGGGGGTTCTTATGTACCAGGTTGTTAAAAGAGATGGCACAGTAGCGGAATTTAATATTGCTAAAATTTCTGCAGCCATCACAAAAGCATTCGTAGCTCTTGAAAAAGATTATCACTCAAGCGTGATAGATCTTATTTCTTTGCGTGTAGCTTCAGATTTCGAATCCAAGGTTAAGGACGGCAAGATCACTGTGGAAGAGATCCAGGACAGTGTTGAGAAGGTCCTTTCCGAGTCCGGATATGCTGATGTTTCCAAGGCTTATATCTTATATCGTAAACAGCGTGAGAAGGTTCGTAACGTCAACTCAGCTCTTCTTAACTACAAGGATATAGTTGACGATTATCTCAAGATCAATGACTGGCGTGTTAAGGAAAATTCCACAGTTACTTATTCTGTAGGTGGTCTCATCCTTTCTAATTCTGGTGCCATCACAGCTAACTATTGGCTTTCAGAAGTATATGATGACGAAATTGCTAATGCTCACAGAAGTGCTGCCATTCATATTCATGACCTTTCAATGCTTACAGGTTACTGCGCAGGCTGGAGCCTTAAGCAGCTCATCCAGGAAGGTCTTGGGGGAGTTCCAGGCAAGATCACATCATCACCTGCAGGACACCTTTCTACCCTCTGCAACCAGATGGTAAACTTCCTTGGCATCATGCAGAATGAATGGGCAGGAGCTCAGGCATTCTCTTCATTTGACACTTATCTTGCACCTTTTGTTAAGGTTGATAACCTTTCTTATAAAGAGGTCAAGCAGTGCATACAGTCATTTGTATATGGCGTTAATACTCCAAGCCGTTGGGGAACTCAGGCTCCATTCTCAAACATCACTCTCGACTGGACTGTTCCTAACGACTTAAAGAACTTAAACTGCATCGTAGGTGGCAAAGAGCTTGACTTCACCTATGGCGATTGTCAGAAAGAAATGGATATGGTCAACAAGGCCTTCATCGAGATTATGATCGAGGGCGACGCCAACGGACGTGGCTTCCAGTACCCTATCCCAACATATTCTATAACACGCGATTTTGATTGGAGCGAGACTGAAAACAACAAGCTCCTGTTTGAAATGACAGCCAAGTATGGTACTCCTTACTTCTCAAATTACATCAACTCTGACATGGAGCCTTCAGATGTAAGAAGTATGTGCTGCAGACTTCGTCTCGACCTCAGAGAGCTTCGTAAAAAATCAGGTGGTTTCTTTGGATCCGGCGAGTCAACTGGCTCTATCGGTGTTGTTACGATCAACATGCCAAGGATTGCATACCTTGCCAAGGACGAAGAAGATTTCTATAAGAGACTCGATCATCTTATGGACATCGCTGCAAGAAGTCTTCACACCAAGAGACAGGTTATCAATAAGCTCCTTGAGCAGGGCCTGTATCCATATACCAAGAGATATCTTGGCGGCTTTGACAACCACTTCTCTACTATCGGTCTTATTGGTATGAACGAAGTAGGTCTTAATGCTAACTGGCTTGGCGTAGACATGACCAATCCCAAGACTGTAGAGTTCTCAAAACAGGTTCTTAACCACATGAGAGAGCGCCTGTCCGATTATCAGACAATGTATGAGGGCGAGCTCTTCAACCTTGAGGCTACACCTGCTGAGTCAACTACTTACCGTTTTGCTAAGCACGACAAAGAGATGTACCCAGATATCATAACAGCTAATATGAATGGAACTCCTTATTACACCAACTCTTCACACCTTCCTGTTGGTTATACAGAGGACATCTTCTCTGCTCTTGATATTCAGGATGAGCTCCAGACACTTTACACCTCAGGAACTGTATTCCATGCATTCCTTGGTGAGAAGCTTCCTGATTGGAAGTCAGCTGCAAGCCTTGTAAAAAAGATCGCTGAAAACTACAAGCTTCCATACTACACCATGTCTCCCACATACTCAGTATGCAAAGAGCACGGATACCTTTCAGGAGAACAGGCAGTCTGCCCTCACTGCGGAGCAAAGACAGAGGTTTACAGCCGTATCACTGGCTACTACCGCCCTGTTGCCAACTGGAATGATGGCAAGGCTCAGGAGTACAAGGATAGACGAGTATATAACATTGGCAACTCTCACCTTACTCACGAAGGTCCCAAGAAGATCAATTTCGTAGAAGCAGCAGTTAAGAAGTCCAACGCTGAATCAAGCAGCAGCGGAGAAAACGTTACAGGCAATACAGTAATGCTCTTTAAGACAACTACCTGCCCTAACTGCAAGATAGCAGGTTCTCTTCTTGATAATGCCGGAGTGATCTACAAAACTCTTGATGCCAACGAACATCCCGAACTTGTTGAAAAGTTCGGAATCATGCAGGCGCCAACTCTTGTTATTCAAAATGATGACGGTTTCAAGAAAGTCCTTGGAGTTTCAGACATCAAGTCCTGGATCCAGAATAGTCAGGTATCATAAAGAATTAGGGACTATGAAAGAAATTTCATAGTCCCATTTTTATTTTTCTAAGTATTGTGTTAAAAACACCTTTCCATCATCTACTACAACTCTTATCTCCCCTCCCATGTCAGTTCTATAGATATCTGCGCCGTATTTATTAAGTCTGTTAAGTAGCGGTGTATGAGGATGGCCATAGGAATTATCCTTTCCGCAGCTTATTAGAGCTACCTTGGGTTTTATCAATCTAAGGAACTCATCATCCGTAGTGTACATTGATCCATGATGAGCGACTTTGAGAAGGGTAATATCACCAAATCTTCCTTCTGCATTCCTTAGGAATGCATTAATATGTTCCTGACCCCTGCCTTCTACATCGCCTGTAAAGAGCGCTTTAAATGTATTATCAGCAAAACCATCCGCTTCTTTGTATTCCATATAAAGAACAGTAGAATACTCATTGGCTCCATCCGTGGCCATTCCAGATTCTGGATTAAGACACAAAAACTGGCAGTTACCCATAGAAAACTGCTTACCAAAGCTGATATATGAGGTTTCAATAGACAGCTCTTTTGCCCGTTGTTCCAGCAAAAGATAGTTTTCCCCTTTGGAACCCTTTGATATCTCAGGCAGCATCAGAGCGCCAATCCTTATTCCGCCCTTTTCCATATCATCCATGATCTCCAGTATTCCGCTACAGTGATCCTGATCCTCATGAGTAAGTACCACCAGGTCAAGCTTTCCTATACCTTTGTATTTCAGAAATGGAATGATCTGGTACCTACCTACATTCTTTTTTGATGTACTCCCGCCATCGATAAGCATGTTCATTTTGCCGCTTGATACAACAATACCATCTCCCTGGCCCACGTCGATCATGTTGATCTCAAGGTCGGAATGCGACCTGAAAGTCAACACAATTACGGCGGCTATCAGAATAAGTGCTCTAAGAGCATCCATTGTTTTTAAAGACATCTTAAGTATTCTCTTGCTCTTTTTCCTGACCTCATTTTGAAAAGAAAGATTTGAAGCTGCTATAAATCCCACTACAATAACCAGGTATAGCGCCACCTGATAGTTCTCAGAATGCCCCATATACCAGGTAAATTTCCCATTCACCTTGTCCATGGAACTTATCAACCTATAAAAATACAAGACCACATGAACTAAAAAACCTGGAAAATATCCTAGGAAGGGAATAACCGCCCCAAGAAGCATTGCTGCAATTCCAGCAAGCATAAGAATTGTCATAAGCGGTATTACAAACAGATTTAAAATAATAGAATGGACCGGATAAGTGTAATAGTACATTGCATAGACAGGAAGTGTTGCAAGCGCAATTGAAAGTCCGGTATGAAGCCCGTCTAAGGTTTTTTTGGCATAAGTCCTGCATAATTCAAAAGCCTTCTGCCGATCTCTGTCATCTACAAATTTGATTTTTTCATGTGCGTAATCCCCCAAAGGCCTAAGGGCAGGCTTTATTACAGCAATTCCTATAACTGCTCCAAATGAAAACAGAAAACCGCTGTTATAAAGATAAAGAGGCTGATCCACTAAAAGCAGTATCTCCGCAACAGAAAGAGCACTAAGAACATCATAGGTCCTTCCTGCCATAGGCGCTAAAAGCCTTATCACAAACATGAATACTGCCCTGAATGATGAAGTTCCCATTCCGCACATAATGCCGTAGGAGTACATTACAAGTATTGAAACTCCTGTTGGTAAAACGCCGCAAATTATCCTTATTGGAGTTTTTCTTTTACTGGCAGGAGCAAAGCTACTAACATATCCAAAGGCTGCCTCCATAAGAGCTTTTAAAAGTCTGTATATCCCCATTCCAATGATAGAGATATGAAGCCCGGAAACTGCAAGTGTATGCATGATCCCGCTACTCTTGTACATATCCTTTGTATCTTCATCCAAAAAGGCCTTGTCCCCCAAAAGCATCGCTTTCATTATGGCCGCATCCTGCTCAGGTAATATACTGTCAAGCACCCCTTCAAAAAAGATCTTTACTCGATATAATCCCTCTCTGTACCAGCTAATCTTGCCGCCAGTTTCAAGTATCTTTACATTGTTTAGTCTGTATGAAATTTTTAAAGTTGAATAATACAGGTAGCTGTCAAATTCACCAGGATTGGTGGGATGAGAGAATGCTTTTACCTTTCCGGAAACTTTCACATACTCTCCTATAGATGGGACATTTTTAATTGCCGGGTCCAGATAGCACTGGACCATCTCAAAATCCCTGTTTTTCTGAACTGTGGGTATCAGATAGATTACAGATATGTCTTCTCCAAAATAGCCTGCTTTTAGCTCTTTTTGCTGAACCTTTCCAAGAAGCTCAACAAAGCTATTGTCAGGCGGGGCATTTTTAAGGCCCCAGCCATCTTTATAGACATTTAGAAAAAACGCAGCTACCGTCACTAGAATTGCCAAAAGGCACAACGGTCGTTTCAAAAAATACTCCTATATCAGTTAGAGTCCTCAATAATATCCAGATTTCTCTCATAAGGCCCTGAGATTGAGAAATCCATAAAGGTAAAAGCGGAACTTCCATTTACTGAAAAGGCCACTTTATTGACGTCTGAAAACTCTGCAATTGTATTTACAAGAGAATATAGTGCCACCTCTGCAGTGACATTATATGGCTCATTTAAAAATGCTGAATCAAAATCAATGTAGCAGACTCCATCCTTGACGTTTATACTGTTGATCTTGCTGTCCTTGGAGATAGTCGGGAAACAGATATCAGTGTTAGGCCCACTTATTATCTGCTCTACAGCCAGTCTCTCCATGGAGATATTACTGTTATAAACAACAGATCTGTACACCGGGATCAGCTTGTCTCCTGCCTCGTTGGCAAAAAACAGCTTAAGCTCTACCTTCTCGTAGGTGTTGATCTCATTACCTACATTGAAAATAAATGTATCAGCAGACATATTTCCAATGATATTGCCATAATGGTCAGTAAGAGGCGCGCCCTCCACCTGGAAGCTCACATATTCGATATCATCAAGCTGTGTAAAAGTCCTTACTATTGCTGCCCTGTCAAGAACTTCGACAGTTCTTCCAATATCGAGATACCTGGTATCAAAATTCAGAGTAAGAAGCTTGTCTGCAATAGTATAGCCAATTAGATTAACTTCTCCAGTAAGTGGCGCCTCATATTGCCTTCTCTCACTCATGGTTCCAAGCTGCTCAATAAGCTCTGCAATAACCGCATCGATATCAGACTTATCGCTTTTTATCTCATAGTCCACAGCCATGATACCTGTCTCAGAATTGTTGACATAGAATATCTTAAAAGAGTCAGGGGCAGCTGCATCTTTTTTCTGACAACCAGTCAGCATCAGGCTAATCATTGTAAGCGCCATGGCAAAAGAGATTATTCTGTTTTTTATCTCATTTCCAGATCTCATATTTTCCGTTCCAAAAGATTACTTGGTAAGTGCTAAAGTACTTGTAAGAGGGATCTTAACCGTAAAGGTTGTGCCCTCATCAACTACACTGCTTACATCAATTGTTCCTCTGTGCATAAGTACAGCATTTCTGGCTATGGCAAGTCCAAGGCCTGTACCGCCGATCTCTCTGCTTCTTGATTTATCCACTCTGTAGAATCTCTCATAGATATGATCAAGGGATTCCTCCGGGATTCCGTAACCAGAATCAATTACCTTTACATAGAAAAACTGGTGATCAGCATCAAGCTCAACCTTTACCCATCCCTCATCCTTGTTGTATTTAATGGCATTCTCTACAAGGTTCATAATGACAAGGGAAATCTTGACCTCATCAATTTCAGCAGTTATAGCTCTTTTACTCTCAAGCGTAAGCTCAATATTGTGCTTTCTTGCAATAGGGCGAAGCCTCTTAAGGACGATCTCTGTAAGATTTACCACATCCACGGAAGTTATGGTAAGGCCAGATGCTTTTTTGTCCATCTTAACAAGGGCAAGCAGGTCGTTGATGATCTTGTCCTCTCTGTCGATCTCAGCACCTATATCGGTCATGAACTCTCTGTAGACCTCATTAGGAACATCCTCCTGCGCCAAAAGAGAATCTGCCAGAACTTTCATTGAAGTGATAGGTGTCTTAAGCTCATGGGAGACATTTGAAACAAACTCCTGACGTGAGTCATCCAAAACCTTCATGCGCCTGAGGAGTGCGTTAAAAGCATTGATGATCTGTTCTGTCTCAAGATAGTTAGGACCTACAATAGGCTCATCTGTATAGCCAGCCTTAACATCGTTGATGGCTGTTGTGATCCTGTCGAATGGCCTAAGCAGCATAATGGATACCCAGGCTGCAAACAAAAGGATTATAAGGATGATCATTATCTCAAGTGTCTGGGCTCTCCTACTGAGGATCTCCAGTGTTACAGCAATGGTTTCAGTTGAAACACTTGTAAGAAGCACTCCTCTTACAACTTCGCTGACTTTTCCAGATACAGATACATCCTCTTCCTCGATATCTTCACTCTCAATGATAGGAGTTACAATTTCAATATATCCGTTGGCCTGATCGTACTTTGATACCGTTCCCTTGGAACCAGTCTTTAAACAATTGACCACCTCTTCAGAAATAATTGTTTTACCCTGACTTATATTGTAGGTATCCTTGACAACCTTAAGATCGTCATTGATAACAATGACGCGGCCATCATAGAGATTGGCCAGCATATCAAGCTCAGCATTAATAACCTCAGAAGAAGTGTCCTGAAGGTAATTGGAAACAATGAGGTGATTGGCAAGAATACGCAGCTGCGTCTGTGCCTCAGTTGATTTGACATTGACAGCACGATTCT
>CAMVJI010000072.1 GCA_947167765.1 uncultured Butyrivibrio sp.
ATCGTGCCTGACACTTAAGCCAAGCAGCTCCCTGCAGACGATTGATCCGTGTTTCTCTTCGAATCTTTTTGCAAGCTCCTGTATCCTTGCGTAGTGATCTGCCTTTACCTGTCCTGTCTCAGGTCCATCATAACCATATAACAGCCCTGCGACCATGAACATGCCGCTGACAGAGCCGCACACCTCTCTTAGCCTCCCCATTCCTCCGCCAAAAGAGGATGAGAGCTTTGATAACGTGGCTTCATCTATATCAAACATGTCCGCAAAAGCCAGTACTACTGACTGGGAACAGTTGTAGCCCTTCATGAAATTTGCCATGGCAGCTTCTCTACGAGTCATAATATCTCACCTTTTCCAACTAATTATTCTATAACTTTTTTCTTTGCATCTTCTAATGCACTTATAACCTTATCACAGAACTGGTCAAACTCAGGATCCTCTTCATATTCTTCAGGGTGTGAAAGCACATAGTCAAGAGCCATGCGGACACCCTTATGGAATGGGATGTTAGTGGTCATCTGAGGTACAAGCTTTTTTAGCTTGGAATTATCAAATACCACAGATACTGCCTTATCTCCCAGAAGTCCTCCTCTGAAATCATAGCCATACTTCTCACCCACCTCGGCAAGGAACTCAGATGAAACGTGGTATGCCTTAAGTTCTACAGAAAGAGCATCTGCTATAGTCCTATATATCTGATCCCAGGTAAGGATCTCATCACCAGTTATCTGGAAAGCCTCTCCGATAGCGTGTCTGTTGCCCATAAGCCCCGTAAAGCCTATGGCAAAGTCGCTGTTAAAAGTAAGAGCCCACAAAGAGGAACCATCGCCCTGAATGATAACGGGCTTGCCCTCCTGCATTCTCTTTATTACCTGGTAAAAGCCCTTATTGCCGTGAACTCCCAGAGGAATATGTCTCTCGTCATAGGTGTGGCTTGGCCTTACAATTGTTACAGGGAAGCCATTTTCACGGTACTTGCGTAAAAGAAATTCCTCACAGGCAATCTTGTTCCTTGAGTACTCCCAGTAAGGGTTTGCAAGGGTTGTCCCTTCTGTTATCACATAAGATGCTGCAGGCTTATTGTAAGCAGATGCAGAGCTTATAAAGATATACTGCTTGGTCTTGCCCTCAAAGAGCCTGTAATCCCGCTCCGCTGCACTGACATCAAAAGCAATAAAGTCACTAACGACGTCAAAAGTCATTCCATCAAGCTTCTTTTTTACATCCTCTTCATCAGTTATGTCTGCAATGATCTGCTTAACAGACTCAGGAACTTCACTTTTCCTGTTTCCTCTGTTCAGAAGATATACCTCCCACTGCGGATCACCTGCAAGTCTTTTGACTATGCCCATACTGATTGTTCCGGTTCCGCCAATAAATAGTGCTCTCATACCTTCATCCTTTCCTTTCGCAAAAAGTTGCCAACTCCGCCTCATTGTGTCACTTGACTATAAGTACTGAAAAATATCCCGCCTCATCAGGTATAGACCTAACGTCCTCATAAACCTTCTCAGACTCCATCCCGCAGTTCTCAACAAGCCAAGCCTTTTTGCCACATTTGATAACGCATGTTTTTAATTCCTTCAACTTGCTGCCTGCCTTCATGATGATAAGTGTTCCGTCAAAATCCTTAAATTCTCCGGTTGTGATCAGCACATTTTCCCTACCGAGTGCTATCGGTATGTTCAATCTTGCAGATATACCGGAAAAAGAGGTCACTCCGCTCACAATCTGGATCTCAAAGCCCTTATCACTTACCATCTCTGAAATATAGAAAAAAGTAGAATAAAAGCCAGGATCTCCCAAAGTAAGAAAAGCCACGCTCTTGCCTTCCCCAAGAACATCAACTATCTTCTTTGCAGCCTCCTGATGAGCTGCAGCCAGTCCCTCCTCTTTCATGGGGAAATCAAGAAGGATCTTCTCTTTTTCCTCGATCTCAGGACAGGCTCCTTTTGCTATCTCATAGGCAATACCCGCAGCTCCGCTCTTTGCGGGACACGCGATCACATCTGCCTTATTTATCACCTTTACAGCCTTAAGGGTAAGAAGCTCCGGATCTCCCGGTCCAACCCCTACGGCGTACAAAATTCCTGCCATATTTAAACTCCCTGCGCACACTTGCCAAACCTTTCCTGCAAATGTTCCAACTCTTATTATATTGTCATCCACGCCACGTTTGCTATACTTTTAAGGAGAAAAGAGGGAAAAAGTATGAAAACAAAGCTGACAGTAATAGTAGATAACATTTCAAACGAAGAAATCTCCGGAGAATGGGGACTGTGCGTCCTGGTGGAGTTTGGAGACAAGAAGATCTTAGTAGATGCGGGAGCTTCAGACCTGTTCCTTAAGAACATGGAAAAGCTCGGCATCGACGTTGACAGCATTGACTTTGGTATATTAAGCCATGCTCACTATGACCACGCCAACGGAATTCCGGCATTTTTTGAGCACAACTCCCACGCCAAATTTTACCTGAGAGATTCTGCATCAGATAACTGCTACCACAAGAAATTCATCTTTAGAAAATACATTGGTATCCCAAGAAATCTTATCCGAAACTACAAGGACCGCATAGAACTTGTATCAGGAGACTACAAGATAACAGACGGGGTATATCTCATCCCCCACAAAACTGCAAATCTTTCTGAAGTTGGCAAACGCGAGTCAATGTACAGGAAAACAGGTAAAGGCTGGATTCCTGATGACTTCTCCCACGAGCAGAGCCTTGTCCTTGAGACCGAAAAAGGACTCCTTATCATAAACTCCTGCTCTCATGGCGGAGCAGCAAACATCATCAACGAGGTAAAAGAAACCTTCCCTGATAAGCACGTATATGGCCTTGTAGGCGGGTTCCACCTGTTTAACAAGTCAGATGAAGAGATCACAGATCTGGCACAGAAGATAAAAGCTACCGGCATAGATTACGTATGCACAGGTCACTGCACCAAAGGCCACGCATATGGCATCCTGAAAAGAGAACTTGGCGATACCGTAAACCAGATGAAGGTCGGGTATCAGATGGAGTTCTGACAATGATTCCCAGCCACATCAGTAGTTGTCCACGTGGCTTGCTCTGTCGTCTATATAAACATCACATGTTATTTTTCTAGAATTAGAACCGTACTTTTCAATGGTCTCAGGAAGATTGTCATTTATGGCATCGAAAATGAGACCATTTTCTTTGCAGAATTCTACAGCCTTATCAAGGGGCTCTCCTGCCCTGCAGGTCCAGAGAATGAGCTTGTCGCCCTGCCTCTGTTTGTCCAAAAGGTAGCGAAGAAGCCTTGTATTTGCAGGCCCAACCTCAGGCCACTGACCCATGCTTAACGTACCATCAAAATCTACTGCATATATCATGATCTTCCCTCACTTTCTTCAGGCTTTAGACTCCAAAAACCACTTCGCTCCACCGGGAGCATCCTCAAAATACAGATGGATCTCTTTTCCATCAACGATACAGGTGTAAACAAGTCCCGCTCCGCCCGCTCTCCTGCTGGCGCCTCTCTCGCAGTGCAAAACCCTTGTTATCTCATATTTTTTGCCATCCTCCCACACTATGGAAAGGGGCCTTATTATCCCTTCATCTGAAAAGTCTACAACTGTCTCCACGTAGACCTTATGTCCTATTCGTATCGCCATATCTGTCTCCGTCACTCAAATACATTATTGCCATTCTGAAAATAAGCCACAGGATGTATCATGTGGTCATCAGCCTTGGCATCAAGACCCGAAAGGCTCTTATCAAAATACATAAGTCCCCTTAGTACCGACTCATATCCAAAGCGGTTTCTGATCTCTGACACCGCAAGATCTGCTCGCAGGTATTTTTCCCTCTGGGCCTCTGTCATAAAGAGGTCAAGCTGATGAGGCTGGGTGTCTGGGGATAGATGTGATACCCTCACTCCCACGCTCCTTATGGGTGCGTGCCACTCATAGTTTTCCTTAAAGAGCTCCCAGGCGTAGCCTGCTATCTCTTCCGAGATATTAGTGGCTATCTTGACCTTCTTTTGCCTTGTAAAGCTAAACAGGCCATTATCTCTGATGCTGATGCCTATCACGTCCCCGATAAAATGATTCTCCCTGAGTCTTGCAGCTACGCTCTCTGACAAAAGATATAGCACCATCCTCACATCTGTGTCGTTTACCAGGTCCCTGGGAGTAGTAGTGCTATTTCCCACGCTCTTTATGGGAACGCTGTCGTCAAAGGCTGCAACCGGTGTATTGTCCTCGCCTCTGGCAAAAGCAGAGAGCACATAGCCGATCTTGCCAAATATCTGATGCAAAAACTCAGGGTCAGTCCTGGCAAGGTCGCCGATGGTTATGATCCCATATTTATAGAGCTTGGCATAGGTGCGCCTGCCTACGTAAAGAAGGTCAGATGCAGGCGCTCTCCACAGGATATCCCTGTAATTCTGTCTGCTGATCTGGGTTATGGCGTCAGGCTTTTTATAGTCTGATCCAAACTTGGAATATATCTTGTTCCAGGAAACGCCGATGGATACTGTGATCCCCAGCTCTTTTTTGATCCTTGAGGATATCTGCCTGGCAATGTCCATGCCATCGCCTGTTCCCAACATTCTGGCTGAATCTGTTATATCAAGCCAGCTCTCGTCAAGACCGTAGGGTTCGACTCTGTCTGTGTACTCGCAGTAGATATTCCTTGCAAGTCTTGAAAAGCGAATGTAGTCATCGTAGTGAGGAGAAACAAATACCACATCCTTACAGGCCCTTTTTGCCTGCCACAGCGCCATGCCCGTCTTGACACCATTTTTCTTGGCTATGTAATTGGCGGTGAGAACTATCCCATGTCTTGCCTCAACATCCCCTCCCACCGCCATGGGAACATCCCTCAGGGCGGGGTTGTGCAGCATCTCAACGGATGCATAAAAGCAGTTGCAGTCTGAATGCAAGATGATCCTGTCATCCATTACGTATCCCGCCTCCTTACGTTTTGCAAACATTTGTTTGGGTAGTTTTTATTATAAGAACAGCTGTTCGATTTTGCAACCGCTAGATATTGTGTTTTAATTTTCCAAAAGCACATGAAAAAAGCGACACCCTCACGAATACTGCATTCGCGAAGGCGTCGCCCATCACACAAATCATTTATTTCATCATTTCTTTTTTCGAAAGTCCATTTTACTTTCCGACCTTTAATCCTCCTGCCTCTGGAACTCGATGGACCCATCATCTCCCATGCTCTCGATGATCGCCAAAGACATCACATCTATGCCCATCATCCTAAGGTCCGCTCCGCCTGGCTGAAAGCCTTTTTCAATGCAGATCCCTATCCCTGCAACCCTTGCCCTTGCCTGGTCGCAGATCTCTATAAGCCCCTTCATGGCATTGCCAAGGGCAAGAAAATCATCTATCAAAAGAACTGTATCGCTGCTATCAAGGTATTTCCTTGATACAGTTATATCGTAGTCTGTTCCATGGGTGTAGGAGCTGACTCTTGAAGTATACACATCATCTCCGATGTTGAGGCTCTTAGTCTTCTTGGCAAAGAGCATCGGAACCTCAAAGCGCTTTGCTACAAAGCTTGCTATCGCAATTCCCGAAGCTTCAATAGTAAGGATCTTGGTGATCCCGGCGTCCTTGTACCTCTCATAGAACTCTTCGCCCATCTTGTCCATTAGAGATACATCCACCATGTGGTTTAAAAAGCTGTCTACTTTCAGGATATTTCCCGGATAAACCTCTCCTTTTTCCCTGATCATATCTTCAAGTAATTTCACCTTTAGCTCCTCCTTATCGCGCCAAAATCAGCACTTAAAAGTTAGTGAACTATCTTCATCCCCATATTAAACGCAACAGGATACAGGAATATTTTCTCATCTCCTGCATCAAACTTCACGGAAAACTTCATTGGGATCTCATCGTCGTCGTAGGTTACATCAGTGATCGTACCTTCCCCGTACTTGGGCTGAGATACCCTCTCTCCAATGACCAGCTGGTCCGGAACACTGACAGTAGCAGCAGCTTTGGTCTTACTCTTTTTTAAAAGAGCTGTAGGCGCCTTAACACCAGTAGGCTTCGAAGCTGCCTTTTCCTTGGCCGTTAGCTCTTTTACAAAGGCCGAAGGCTTATCATCATACTTAAATATTGTAAGCTTCTCCCTTGCTCTTGTCATCCCTACGTAAAAAATCCTTCGCTCCTCCTCAAAATCCCTTAGATCCTGAGGCGAGGCCGACTTATCTTTTTCCCTGACAACCTTGTTTGGAAAAACGCCGTTTATCACATCCATAAGGATGACCGAGTCGTACTCCAGGCCCTTGCTGGAATGGATGGTCGAAAGGATGAATTTGGAGCTGTAATCAGGCTCTTTTTCCGTAAGGATACTGCGAAGCTCCTCAAGTCTTAAGAGAAAATCCTCTATGGTAGTCTCATTTTTCGCAAGCATCTTAAGGATAAATATCTTGTTTGTATCGATGTTGTTATCCCTTAGGTAATCCCCGTAGCCCATGAAGTTTTCAAGCCGGTTTATGGCTTTAAAGGGGGATTCTGAGGCCATATTCCTAAAGTGGGTCCTAAGGGACCTGCAGTTTCCTAGAACGCGCTTATTTAAGTCTATATACTCAGCTGCGTCCCATATGCCTGTGTGGCGCTCATCAGCCATCTCGCACATGGCCTCGGCGTCAGGTTTCCTCAAAAATGCCTGGAACTTGAAGTATATCTTCATAAAAAGCTCCGGATCAGCAGGCGCAAGTGCAAAAGAAAGTATATTTATCACATCCACAACTACTCTGTGGGTGAAAAATGCCATATCCACGTTCTTTATCCTGTAGGGCACGCCTTCTCTTTCAAGTATGTCCACCAGGGGCAGAATGCTCTCATTGTCCCTGTAGAGCACAGCTGTCTGGGTCTTAACGTCCTCTGCGACTTTTAAAAGATAGCTGTACTGTGCCTCTCTGGCGCTGAGCTCTGTGATGGTGATCTCGCCGCCAGCCTCTTTTGTGGCACACATGTGCTTTTCATGTCGGCTCTTGTTCTTTTGGATGAATCGGTCTGCAGCCACTACAATCCTGGCATTTGACCTGTAGTTTTTGTCCATAACAAGCACTTTTGCACCGGGGTGATCTTTTTCAAAGTTTAAAAGAGCTTCCGGATAAGCCGCTCTGAAGCCGTAGATACTCTGATCTTCGTCTCCCACCATGAAAAGATTTCCCGCTTCTCCGGCCAAAAGAGCTATGATCATGTGCTGAATCTTGGACGTATCCTGGGCTTCGTCCACGCAGATATATCTGTACTCGCTTTGGTAATGCGCAAGCAGCTCTTTTGACCCCTTGAGCATCCTGTAGGCGTAGATCATCTGGTCATCGTAGTCCATAAGGCTTCTGGCCTTGAGAGCGCTGTTGTATTCAGAATATATGGAAAAGAGATCTATCCCCTGATCTTTCCCCACATCCCTGATCTCCTTCTCTGTAAGGCACATATTCTTGCAGTAGGTAATGAGGGTCCTGATACCCTTGATGTCGCTCTCTGTGGGATATTCACCCATGACTTTAAGGAATATGTCAGTCAGGAGCTTACCTGTTATCTTCTCGTCTGTTACCAGTTCAAAAGAGCTTTTCCCTATGAGCCTGCCATAGTAGGCGATAATCTTGGCACAGATGCCGTTTATGGTCCTGAATTCAAGCCTGTCACCCAACTCCTGCCCAAAGAGACTCTTAAAACGATCTGCCATGTCCCTTGTGGCTGCCACAGTGTATGTGAGAGTCAGGATATTCCCTGGATCAATCCCTTTGCAGTAGAGCATGTATCCAAGCCTGTTTACTAGGACAGTGGTCTTACCGCTTCCCGGAACTGCCAAAAGCAAAACCGGCCCATCTACTGTTTCTACTGCCTGTTTTTGCTGTTCATTTAGTTTTTGGCCATATTTGGCCCAGAAATCTATATCAGTTATCAAATCATTTTCCTAACATGTAATTAAATACTTTAAGTGATTCCAAAGGATGTCCTTCAAAATCGAAAAATGCCTGATTGTCCCAGGAGCTTCCTCCATAGTATTTTCCAGCATCCTCAGGGTCATAATCCGCGGCATAGCTGCTAGCCCATCCGCTTCCATACTGCTCCCATATAGCAGAATTGTCAGCATTTGCCGGTCCCACAGGAATCCATGCGCCTTCCCAGTAAAATATACCAATTCCGTTTGCGTCGCTGACATACTGACAAATATCATGAAGAACAGTGGCCTGGCCTTCTACAGAAGCAGGATATCCCTTCACCAGGTCCTTTGAAGAAAGACTGTTTCCAAAGCCATCTCCATCTTCGGTTGTATAACAATACGAAGTCTCAGCAATGAAAGCCTTTTTCCCATACTTCTCATTTATCAGCTCAAGAACGCGGCTCATATTTTCAAAACTGCCATCCCAGAAAGGATAATAGCTCATTCCGATCATGTCAAAATCCAGTTCACACCTGATAAGCCTGTCAACCAGTGTAAGTACATCTGCCTTGTCCTGGATCCTTGTGTAGTGTACCACTACAGATATCTCTTTTCCGTAAGCCTCAGATACTTCCCTAACCGCAAGACTTCCAGCCTTAAGGAGCTCAGCAACCTTTTCAAACTGCTTCTCTCCGGCCATTCCGTAGTTTATCTCATTCCCAATCTGCACCATCCCAACATCAACACCTGCATCCAAGAGCTCTGATAAACTATCCTTGGTAAACTCATAAAGGGCATCTGCTTTTTCCTCTACGCTCAAGCCCTCCCAGGCCTTTGGTGCATGTTGTCTCTTGGGATCTGCCCAGAAGTCTGAGTAGTGAAAATCTATCATGACCTTCATACCGTAATCGGTAGCTCTTTTCCCAAGCTCAATTGCAGTTGGCAGGTCATTATTGCCTCCGCCATATCCGTTGCCATCTTCATCATATGGGTCATTCCAAACACGAAGGCGAATATAGTTGATTCCTGAATCCGCGAAGGTTTTTAAAGGATCCTGCTCATTGCCCTCAAAATCGTAGTATTTAACGCCGCTGTGTTCCTCAGCAAGAAGGGAAGATGCATCCATACCAAAAATGAAGTCCTCGGAGATGCCATCTACCTTGGTTTTCCAAGCTTCTTCAGTGGATGTTTCTTCTGTTACTGCCTCAGCTTCTTTAGCTGTTTCCTCGTTGATTTCTGATGTTGCTGTTTCTGCAGCCCCTTCCACAGTAACCTCACTTGCTGCCTCTGTCGGCTCTGCATTTCCACTCTTCCCGCAGCCTCCAAGAATCATTGCTGCCATTCCAACACTGCAGATTATCGTATAAATCCCCATTCTACTCTTTATCATTTGCACAGGCCTCCTACTTTAGCTGCTCCAGTATTTCCTGGCACACTATGCTGCCATGCTTTGCAGCGTAGGATGCCCATTTCTTGGCTTTGGTGATGTTCTTTTCTCCAAGAGTTCCCTTAAAATAGCCTACAGCAATCTCTTCAGCAGCTTCAATGCTGCCTTTTCCAGCTTTATCTATCAGGTCTAAAAGCTTTTGGTTATCTTTCATTAATTCGTACCTCACAAAACAACTTAAAATTCGTATTTCCTTATTTCACAATTCTTGATACCACATGAGGAAAATTCCTCATTGTTCATATCTCTAAAATATGACTCGACAATCCTGACTATTCCGTTATGGGCGACGAGAATTACTTCCTGATCTCCTGCTTTTATATCATCCAGGAGATTGTATATTCTCTGAGCCATTTGAAGCATTGACTCTCCTGTTCCAAAGCGACATGCCATGTCTTTTTTGGCCTCGTGGAACTCTTTTCCATCACGGGGAGTTGACTCCCAGATTCCAAAATTCTGCTCTATCACGCGAGGCTCAATCTTCATTGGAATTCCTGTGATCTCTGATATATGTCTGGCAGTCTCTTTGGCTCTTACAAGAGGAGATGTCAGAATGATATCTGCCTTGATCCCCATATCGAGGATCTTCTGTCCTGTCTCAATAGCCTGTTGATGCCCTTTCTCAGTAAGCTCAATATCCGTGGCTCCACATATTTTGTTTTCTACATTCCACACGGTTTCACCATGTCTCACAAAGTAAAAATGATCCATATATCTGTGCTCCTTAAATTACTACTGAAATATATTACTTTTTCATGGTGAAAAAAGTCAAAAAAAATAAAACCTTTTAGGTTATTTTAAGGTTACGAAGATATTATGTATTCATCAGGTAGCAACCTGAACCCCACACACATATTTTCATAACACATGTGACTGCAGGCCAGCACCTGCAGTCATCCTCCCAAAAAGATCTAATTCTGTTTACATTCTTTTCTAATCACCAGAGGCCATACAACCATAGCAAAGATGAGCATCAGGAATCTGGCGATGAAATTACCCCAATGTCCACCGAAGGCAAGAACAATAGTTGCAGGCGCAAATAAGTCTTTCCATGCCATTGTAATGGCAGCACCAACGCACACTAATGCAGGCAGATTCTTTGCGCCAAATGGAATCTCGTAGTGTATATAGTGGCGATCCACGTAGCTTCCAACCATCAGTCCCAAGAAGGATCCGCAAGCCTTAAAGCAGTCGTTCATCATCTTCTGAGGGTCAACCAGCAAAGTTCCATCTGAAGTGTAATCCAGCGGGTAATGCTTAAGCTGTATGTAAGCTAAAGCCGCGATAACTGCCACAACGCCCACAACAGTAAGTATATCCAGAAGTTTCTCGTTACCTTCGACTCTTTTCGACACTCTTGAAACCACGTAGATAACAAAAACAGACTCAATGAAGGCTACAAGCACGTCCTGCGGTGTATGTACGCCAAGGAAATTTCTTGAAAATCCTGTCAGCAAAATGAGCACAGCGCAGCAGACAGCAAGCCACTTGCGCCTGTCTTTTTGCCAGACAAACACATCTCCGTAGATAGTAGTCGCAGTCCTGGTGTGGCCACTTGGAAAAGAGTAACCGGTTGCCGCCACTTTTGAATCACCAGCAGGTTCTATAAGGTCAGACCTTATCCATGGGCGATAAGCGCACACAGTGAGTTTTATCACACCGTTTAGAAGCTCCCCTGTCCAATGGGTGGTCAAAAAGAAATATCCCCATTTCTTATCAACTCCCCAAAAGATCACAAAAGGAAGAAACGGCAGTACATCTACCGCAAACTTTGACAGTGCATTAAAAAACTCGTCAAAAATGCCTCCTGTGGCATTCCTAAGTTCCTGCAACATTAACAAATACTGAATATCCATTTTTAATTTTTCCCCTCATTTTGAAATTATTTAATATTTCTTACACTCTGACACCTTTTGTGAGATCATTGATGATCTCTCCAGCTATGATAAGCCCCACTACAGAAGGCACAAAGGCCGTGGATCCGGGAGTAACCCTTTTATTGGTTACTTCCTCTGATGTTTCAAGCGGCGCAATTGGCTTTTCTTTAGAATACACTACCTTCAGGGAGTC
>CAMVJI010000073.1 GCA_947167765.1 uncultured Butyrivibrio sp.
GATATGAGGTACCAGGTCTTGGACTTATGTACAAGAACATGTCTGAAAATCTGGCCAGGGGCCTTCGTCACAATCTGTTCTTCGCAAGCAACATTGATGAATTTAAAAAGCTCATTGCAAGAGGTGATATAACTCATGCGTTTGTTGGCGATGTTGAGTATGAACATGACAGGGATTACTTTGAAAATGAGCTTGATAAAGGCATTGTTCTGTCAATAACAGCAGAGGAAGACTACGTAGCTAAAAAAGATACAAGAGCGATCATCATAAGAAAACCACTTTATGGTATGTCTATTGTTCAGGTACTTAATGGAACAACAAACGGAAACGTTATTTCCTTTGAAGAAAATTTTGAAAAGCCTGATCTTGAGGGTATAAGAGCCCTTGTAGTAGATGATGAGCCAATGAATCTTGTGGTGGCCACAGGTCTTTTTAAAGAATACAAGATGATCATAGATACTGCAGACAGCGGTATGGAAGCACTGGATAAGTTTAACAGAAATGAATATGACGTAATCTTCATGGATCACATGATGCCACAGATGGATGGTGTTGAGGCCATGAAGAGGATAAGAAGTGCGGCTGAAAGAGATGGTAAAAAGGTGGCCATTGTGGCCTTAACTGCCAATGCAGTCAGCGGAGCGAAGGAGATGTTCCTAAGAGAAGGCTTCGATGGCTTTATTTCTAAGCCTATCATTATCAGCGATTTTGAGAGAGTGATGCAGCGCGTAGTGACTGAGGGCAAGGCTGGAAACAGGGGAGGTAAGCGCTGATGATCAAGATGTTTAGGAAAATGGTCGATGGCCTTAAGGATCCTTCCAGAAGTTTTAGAGACCGAGTTTATATACTTTTGACATTCATAACTGTATTCTTCATAGCACTGGCACTTATAGGAGATATCATTACCGGTGAGAACATTGTGGAGATCATTACCCTTGCTGTTACTGTGATTGTTGCGCCTATTATGACAGTTCTGGCTATAAAGAAAGACAGGGTGGTAAGTGCTGTAAGGCTGACAGTAGTAGGAATACTGGCAATCATACTGCCAATAGTATTTTACTATGGTGGAGGTATAAGAGGTGGCGGCGCTGTATGGATCATCTTTGCTTATCTTTACACTGGACTTGTAGTTTCTGGAAAATGGAAGCCGGTTATGCTGGCCATTATAACGGCGGAAACCATAGGCTTTTATCTTGATGGCTATTTTCATCCTGAGAGGGTCATTCACCACTCGGAGAGAATGTACTACATTGACTCTCTTATTTCTGTCATACTTGTGGGCATCATCTGCTGCGTAATGGTGTGGTTCGTTGAGTGGCTCTTTAGGGCTGAGAACAAAAGAGCTAAAGAAGAGACCAAAAAGGTTGAGGAACTTAATAAATCACAGAACAGATTCTTTTCCAGTATGAGCCATGAGATCAGGACTCCCATCAACTCAATCCTTGGTCTAAATGAGATAATACTAAGACAGGAAGACGCATCCGGTGAGATCAAAAAGGATGCTGCCAATATTCAGGGAGCAGGAAAAATGCTGCTTGCCCTTGTAAATGATATTCTTGACCTGTCTAAGATCGAAGCCGGACGAATGGATATTGTACCTGTAAACTACAGTGTAGCCACACTGGTTTCAGATATTGTAAACATGATGTGGCTAAGGGCTGAGCAAAAGGGCCTTGAGTTTAAGGTGGAGATAGATCCCACAATCCCAAGAGAACTCTTTGGCGATGAAATGCGCATCAAGCAGATCCTGGTCAACCTCCTTAACAATGCAGTTAAGTACACTAAGGAAGGTACTGTGACCTTCCATATGGAAGAAGAGGATATAAGGGATGATTCTGTTCATATCCTGTTTACTGTAACTGATACGGGAATGGGCATAAAGCAGGACACTCTTCCCTATATTTTCAATGCTTTCCAGAGAGTGGATGAAGAAAATACCACTAAGATCGAAGGTACAGGCCTTGGTCTTTCTATAGTAAAGCAGCTGGTGGAGCTTATGGACGGAGATATAACTGTCAGCAGCGTCTATACGCAAGGGTCTACCTTTACTGTTTCTTTATGGCAAAAGATATCTAACCCAATGGCAGTTGGCGAGGTGGATATTACCAACTATGGAAGTGTTGCATCAGGCAGAAACTACGAAGCCAGCTTTACAGCCCCTGAAGCAAAAGTACTTATTGTCGACGACAATGAGATGAACCTTGAGGTTGAGAAAAAACTTCTTCTTGGGACAAAGATGGGCATAGACACGGCAGACAGCGGCGAAGAAGCTCTGTCCATGACTGCTAACATAAGATATGACATCATCCTTATGGATCATCTGATGCCTGGTATGGATGGAATAGAGTGTATGCAGAGGATCAGAAAGCAGGCTGGAGGCAGAAATAATCACGTTCCCATCATAGCTCTTACAGCCAATGCAGGAAGTGAGAACAGAGAGCTGTACTCATCCAGCGGATTTGACGGATACCTTGTAAAGCCGGTTTCCGGACAGCAGCTTGAAGAGACTATTTTGGCCCACCTTCCTGAGACTATTGTGACCCGCCAGACCAGTACTGAAACGCTACGCGCCCAGACCAAATCTTCAAAGGGATACACCAGAAAGATTCCTGTTGCCATCACTATAAACAGCATGTGCGATCTTCCGGATATTATCCTTAAGAACCTTCAGATTGATGCCATTCCATTTAAGATACTTTCTGAGGGCAGGGAATATTATGATGGGATAGAGGCAGATCAGGATGAAGTGCTTCGCTACATGGATGAAGGTAAGCATTTTTTGTCAGAACCGCCTTCTACTGCTGAGTTTGAGCAGTTTTTTGAAAAAGAGCTCAAAAAGTCCCATCAGGTCATTCACATCACCCTTTCAGCAGAAGTCAGCAAAGAGTATGAGAATGCAAAAGAGGCAGCAAAGGCCTACGGAAATGTTTATGTCTACAACTCCGGCATCAACTCAAGCGCTATGGGTATCATGGCTCTTTTGGCATATCATATGGCAGGACAGGGCCTTACTCCGGGCAAGATAATAGGAGAGCTTAATAACATCAAAAAGAATATCCACTGCAGCTTTGTGGCCAGCGATCCGGGAGTCCTTTACAGGAGAGGATTTGTTGGTAAGGGTACCTATGGCTTTATGCAGTCCATAGGAATGAAGCCTTTCATGCTGGTAAAAGACGGCGTTTTCAGGCTTGACAGAGCTCATTTCGGGGACACCTGGAAAGGATATAAAAAGTACATAGAATATGCGCTTCCAAGGAATGCTAAACCCAATCTTGACTTTGTATTTATCACCCACGCAGGTGTATCTGAGGAGATGCTTGAAAAGATCAAGGAGATGGTTCTTTTGAGATTCCCGTTTAAAAACGTGATATTCCAAAAGGCCTGTGCTGTCATGTCTATCAGCTGTGGCTCAGGTGCATTTGGAATAATGTACATGGATGAGACAGACAGATCTTATAACCTTGAAAGGCTTGTGTCCTATGATGAGAATCTGCCGGTTCTGGTTCCTGAAAAGAAACAGAAGGCGGAGGAAAAGCCTTCTTCATCCAGGGATAAAGAGTGGTTTGAGGGCATTGAAGGTATAGATAAAAGAATTGCCATTGAAAACAGCGGGTCAGAGGAGTCGTTTTTGTCCGTGCTCCTGATCTTCTACCACTCTATTGAAGAGAAAGCTCATGAGCTTGAAGATTACTACCAAAAAGGAGATTTTGAAAGCTATACGACTAAGGTTCATGCCCTTAAGAGCTCAGCCCGCCTTGTGGGAGCAGAGAAACTCTCGAAGGATGCTGAGGATTTAGAGATGGCAGGTAAAGCCGGAGATATTTCTTTTATTAAAAAGAACCATGACAGCCTGATGGATGAGCTTCGGGGATTCAAGGAGCCTCTTTCAAAGTATTATGAAAAGAATCCTGTAAATGCAGATGAAACTGCTGAAGATGACATGGGTGCGGCAAAAGACCATTCTGTATCTAATGAAGATCTTGGGGAGATCCTGATAAAGAGCATGTATACGGCTTTAGAAGCAGGTGCAATGGAAAAGAACAAAGATTTTCTTGGCAAAACCTTTAAAGAGATGGAGGACTTTTCTTTTTCTGAGCAGCATGCCAAGACCATTACAAAATTAAGAAATTGCTTCGAAAAAGAGGATTATGAGGGCATGGAAAAAATACTAAAAGAGATTAAATAAAATCAATAATTTTATACTTGTCTTTGTGCCAATTGAATAATAGAATTGTAGGGATGGAAAAAGATTAATCGGGGAGGAACAAAATGGCACAGAGAACAGATATTAGCAAAGTACTTATAATCGGTTCAGGGCCTATCGTTATCGGACAGGCTTGTGAATTTGACTATTCAGGGACGCAGGCGTGCAAAGCCCTTCGTAGCCTTGGGTATGAAATTGTTTTAGTTAACTCCAATCCGGCAACTATCATGACTGATCCGGAGATGGCTGATAAGACTTATATTGAGCCGCTTAATGTCGAGCGCGTTGCGGCAGTTATTGAAAAAGAAAGACCAGATGCATTACTCCCTAATTTAGGCGGACAATCTGGTCTTAATTTGTGCTCTGAGCTATATAAGGCAGGAGTCCTCGATAAATATAACGTTAAGGTAATAGGTGTCCAGGTTGACGCAATTGAGCGAGGCGAAGACAGGACAGAGTTCAAAAAGACCATGGATATGCTGGGCATTGAGATGGCAAGATCAAAGGCCTGCTACAGCATCGAGGAAGCCTTGGCTGAAGCTGACGAACTTGGCTACCCTGTAGTTCTTCGTCCTGCTTATACCATGGGCGGCGCAGGTGGCGGACTTGTTTACAACAAGGAAGAGCTTCAGACTGTATGCGCAAGAGGCCTTGCAGCATCTATCATCCACCAGGTTCTTGTTGAGGAGTCAATCCTTGGATGGGAAGAGCTTGAGCTTGAGGTTGTAAGAGACAAGGACAACAACATGATCACCGTATGCTTCATCGAGAACGTTGACCCTGTTGGCGTTCATACAGGTGATTCCTTCTGTACAGCACCTATGCTGACAATTTCTGAGGACCTTCAGAAAGAGCTTCAGCGCCAGGCCTACAAGATTGTTGAGCACATCGGCGTTATCGGCGGAACCAACGTACAGTTCGCCCATGACCCTAAGACTGGCAGGATCGTTGTTATCGAGATCAACCCTCGTACTTCCCGTTCATCAGCCCTTGCAAGTAAGGCAACAGGCTTCCCGATTGCCCTTGTATCAGCCAAGCTTGCCACAGGACTTACACTTTCAGAACTTCCGGATTCCAAGTTTGGAACCCTTGATAAATATGTTCCTAATGGCGATTACGTTGTTGTTAAGTTTGCCCGCTGGGCATTTGAGAAGTTCCACGGCGTAGAGGACAAGCTGGGAACGCAGATGAGAGCCGTGGGCGAAGTTATGTCCATTGGCAAGAACTTCAAGGAAGCTTTCCAGAAGGCTATCAGGTCTCTTGAAAAGGGCAGATACGGCCTTGGCAACGTTAAAAAATACGAGGAGATGGACAAGACTGAGCTCCTTCGTATGCTCAAGGATGCTTCCTCAGAGAGATATTTCCTTATATATGAGGCAATTAAGAAGGGCATCACTGTTGATGAGCTCTTTGATATAACCAAGGTTAAACACTATTTCCTTAACGAGATTAAAGAGCTTGTTGATGAAGAAAAAGAGCTGGTTTCCAAGTTTAAGGGACAGGTTCCTTCAGAAGATGCGCTGCTTAAGGCTAAGGAAGATGGTTTTGCAGATAAATATCTTTCCCAGATACTTGATGTTTCTGAGGATGATATCAGAAATACAAGAGATAAACAGGGTCTTACTGAGGAGTGGGACGGCGTTCACGTTTATGGTACGGAAGGTGCAGCTTACTACTACTCAACCTATAAGAGAGGCGCAAACCTTGAGAACCCTAAGAATATGGGCGATGACACAGCCAAGAAGATCATGATCCTTGGCGGAGGTCCTAACAGGATCGGTCAGGGTATTGAGTTTGACTACTGCTGTGTACATGCAGCTCTTGCCCTTAAGAAGCTTGGATTTGAGACCATTATTGTAAACTGCAACCCAGAGACAGTTTCAACTGACTATGATACATCAGATACACTTTATTTTGAGCCACTTACACTTGAGGATGTTCTTCAGATCTACAGAAAAGAGAAGCCAGTTGGAGTTATCGCTCAGTTTGGAGGACAGACACCTCTTAACCTTGCAGCCAAGCTCAAGGAGGAGGGCGTCAACATCCTTGGCACAACTCCTGAGGTTATCGATCTTGCAGAGGACAGAGATCAGTTCCGCATCATGATGCAAAAGCTGGGTATACCTATGGCAGAGTCAGGAATGGCTTCTGACGTAGAAGGCGCAAAGGAGATCGCTGCAAGGATCGGATATCCCGTAATGGTTCGTCCTTCCTTTGTCCTTGGCGGAAGAGGAATGGAGATCGTAAGAGACGAAGAGAGCATGGAAGGCTATATGAAGGCAGCTGTTGGCGTAACACCTGACAGACCTATCCTTATTGACAGATTCCTTCACAACGCACTTGAGTGCGAGGCAGATGCCATAAGTGATGGAAAACAGGCCTTTGTACCTGCTGTTATGGAGCACATCGAGCTTGCTGGTATCCACTCCGGAGACTCAGCCTGCATCATTCCATCCAAGCACATCTCTGAAAAGAACCTTCGCACCATAGAGGAATATACAAGAAAGATCGCTGTTGAGATGAACGTAGTTGGTCTTATGAACATGCAGTACGCCATCGAGGACGACACTGTATATGTTCTTGAGGCTAACCCAAGAGCATCAAGAACAGTTCCTCTTGTATCCAAGGTTTGCGGAATAAAGATGGTACCAGTAGCTACAGATATCATTACCTCACAGCTTACTGGAAGACCTTCACCTGTTCAGGAACTTATTGATAATAAATCCAAGGAAGAGCCAGCTTACTACGGAGTAAAAGAGGCAGTATTCCCATTTAATATGTTCCCTGAAGTTGACCCGGTACTTGGACCTGAGATGCGTTCAACTGGAGAAGTTTTAGGACTTGCAAGAACTCCTGGCGAAGCATTCTTTAAGGCCGAGGAGGCAGCAGGAGCTGCACTTCCACTTGAGGGAGCAGTACTTATTTCACTTAATTCTGAGGACAAGCCAGAGGCTGCAGATATTGCAAGAGCCTTTGCGGATGAGGGCTTCAAGATCTACGCCACAGGTAAGACCTTTGAGAACATAGTAGAAGCAGGCATTGATGCAGTCAGGATCATGAAGAACTACGAAGGCGGAAGGCCAAACGTAGAGGATGTGATCAAGAATGGTGATGTGCAGCTTGTGATCAATACACCAATCGGAAAGGGTGCAGAGCACGACGACGGATATCTTCGCCGCGCCGCAATAAAGGCCCGTATTCCATACATCACAACTGTAGCAGCAGCTAAGGCGGCAGCAGAAGGTATCACTGAAGTCAAGGCCAAGGGCTGCGGCCACATCAAGTCACTGCAGGAGTACCACCAGATATAAGGAGGCAGGATATGGGCGATAGTGAAAACAATCAGGAAGTTCAGCAGGTAGCTACAGATAAAGAGCAGGCCATGGCTGCGATGCTCATTGTGGCTAAGAAACAGCTCTTTTTGCAGAGAATAACCACACTGGCGACGGTTGGTATATTTGTGGTTGTGCTGGTAGCTATGATCGTGCTGGTGCCAAAGGTAACTATGACGCTCACCAATATTGATAAGATGGTGGCAGATGCAAGTAGTTCTGTTGAGAATATCAATGCCATGGTTGCAGAGATGACAGAGGCTAGTAAGAATTTAAATCAATTGGTCAATGATAACACTGAGCCGCTGACACAGGCAGTTAATAATATGGCTGGTATTGATTTTGAAGGCCTTAATAAGGCAATCACGGATCTTCAGGCTACAGTTGGACCTATGGCGCAGTTCTTTGGCAGATTCAAGTGATAGCAGCGCTCTTAAGTGAAATGGCAGTAGATTGGAAGTTTGGGAAACATGGAAATTGAGTTATCGAGCTTTTTTAATTTGACGCATTATGAATATGGCGAGGCGTATTTTGGAAGCCACAAGGGCATGAGATACAGGCTGGCAAGAGAACCGCTGGAAAATGTCTTTTTCGTAAAGAAGGAAGACAGAGCACCGGCGACACTTATGGCTACTGTGTGGCCAGAACCATATTCCTATGCAAATACTGACAAGGATTTAATGGTAAGTGAGCACTTTGAGGTGACTCAGGAGGGTTTTGAAGCGGCTGTAGCATGGATCAATGATCAGTATGAGAACCGTAAAAGTGAATGGACAAATTAATTTTGTATAAATAAAAAAGGATTTTAAGGTCCCACGTCGAATAATAGTAGATGTGGGATTTTTTTGTTCCCATAATCTACCTGAGAAAGAAGAACAGCATTGAAGATACGTGAGAAACTTGAAGAAAGAGAAACTCAGATCTTAAGCACACATGCTTGTCTTAGCATGAATTCCAAGGGAAGAGAAAAAGAAGAAAAACCCTGCGACATAAGGCCTTGTTTCCAGAGAGATCGCGATCGTATACTTTATTCCAAGTCATTTAGGCGTCTCAAGGACAAGACTCAGGTCTTTTTGTCTCCAGATGGAGATCACTACAGGACCCGTATGACCCATACCCTTGAGGTTTCACAAAATGCCAGGACTATTGCCAAGGCCCTTCGTTTAAATGAGGACCTGGTGGAGGCCATTGCTCTTGGTCATGACCTGGGACATACGCCCTTTGGTCATGCTGGAGAGAGGGCGCTTGATGCGGAGTGTCCTGAGGGGTTCAAGCACAACGAGCAGAGCCTTAGAATAGTTGAGAAGCTTGAGAACTATGGCAAGGGACTTAACCTTACCTGGGAGGTCCGTGACGGAATCTTAAATCACGAGATGGATCTGACTCCTGGAACACTTGAGGGCAAGGTTGTGCGTCTTTCTGACAAGATCGCTTACATGCATCACGACATGGATGATGCCATCAGAGGCGGGATCATAGAAGAGAGCGATGTTCCTTCTTCCATCACCAGTGTCCTGGGACATACCAAGGGCGAGTGGCTGGATGGTTTCATTCACGACATCATCGCCAACAGCATGGACAAGGATGACATCAGGATGTCAGAGGAAGTCTATGAGGCTTTCCACGCTCTCAGGCATTTTATGTTTGAAAGAGTATATACAAACCCGGTGGCTAAGGGGGAGGAGACCAAGGTCGATGACATGATCAAGATCCTTTACCACTATTATGTGGGGCACATCGATCAGCTTCCTGACTATCTTAAGGAGATGATGGACAGGGGCGAGGCTTCAAGGGAGCGCATTGTCTGTGATTATGTAAGCTCAATGACAGACAGATACGCAGTTGCCACCTTCCAGGAGGTCTACATTCCAAAATCCTGGACTGTTCTATAAAAGTATTGAAATGGGGAAAAGAAATTGCGCTATTCAGATCAGATTGTAGAAGAAGTCAGGTCGCGCAATGACATTGTGGATGTGATAGGGCAGTATGTTCATATCCAGAAAAAGGGAGCCAACTATTTTGGCCTGTGCCCTTTCCACAATGAGAAGTCCGGTTCGTTTTCTGTATCACCAGGCAAGCAGATGTACTACTGCTTTGGTTGCGGAGCCGGCGGTAACGTGATCACTTTTTTGATGAAATATGACAACTTAACATTTGCAGAAGCACTCAAGCAGCTGGCAGACAGGGCAGGGATAACCCTTCCTGAAGAGGACAATTCGCCGCAGGCCAGGGCTCTTCGGGATAAAAAGCAGATCCTGTTTGATATCAATAAAGAGGCTGCCAAGTATTATTATTTAAACCTCAAGAGGCCTGAGGGTCAGGTAGGAGTTGAATACTTTAAAAAGAGGGAGCTGACTGATGATACCATCAAGCACTTTGGACTTGGCTATTCGGGCCTTAATTCCAGTGATATCGTTGGTCATCTTAAAAAGCTTGGATACTCGGATGCGCAGATAATCGAGGCGGGACTTGCTTCTTTTGATGAAAAGAGAGGAACTTCAGGCAAGTTCTGGAACAGAGTCATGTTCCCTATAATGGATGCCACTGGCAAGGTCATTGGCTTTGGCGGCAGAGTTATGGGAGATGCCAAGCCCAAGTACTTAAACTCACCTGAGACTCCGATATTTGATAAGAGCCGAAACCTCTTTGGACTTAACTATGCCAAGAACTCAAGGGCTGGATACATGATAATCTGCGAGGGCTACATGGACGTAATCGCCATGCACCAGGCAGGATTTGACATGGCAGTTGCCTCCCTTGGAACGGCCTTTACTCCTGGTCAGGCAATGATCCTTAAGAGGTACACAGACACTGTGATACTATCCTATGACAGCGATGAAGCAGGAACCAAGGCTGCTCTTCGCGGAATCGGAATACTTAAGGACGCGGGACTTAAGGGCAAGGTTCTTGACCTTCGCCCACACAAGGATCCGGACGAGTTCATTAAAAACGAGGGCAGAGAGGCTTTCGAAGAGAGGATCAAAAACGCAGAGAACACCTTCTTTTTCGAGGTCAGGGTCATGCAGTCCAGATATGATTTTAATGATCCTGTGTCCAAGACCGAGTTCCAGAGGGAACTGGCAGGGAAGCTGTGCGAATTTGAAGAGGCTCTCGAGAGAGAAAACTACATTGAAGCTGTGGCAGCAAGATTTGGCTTTGCCATAGACGACCTTCGAAGGCTTGTGGCTGACACTGCTGCAAGAGGTGGCGGAGTTAGACAGATAGAAAGACCAAAATCCGGAATAGCAGTAAAAAAGAGTCCGGACGATGGGGCAAGGAAAAACCAGAGGCTCCTTCTTACCTGGCTTTCGGATGAACCTGCTATTTTCCCTAAGGTCACAAAATGGGTAACACCTGAGGATTTCTCAGATGATCTATACAGAAGTGTTGCAAAAGAGCTTTTTAAAGGCTTGGAGGCCGGGAACTTTTCACCGGCATCAGTGCTTGATCACTTCACAGACGAGGAAGAACACCGGCAGGTAGCTGAGATGTTCAATACCAACCTGGTGGAGATTGAGACTAAAGAGCAGAGGCGCAAAGCCTTTAGGGATATCATCTACTCAGTCAAGCACTCTGGCTACGAGCGCCAGAAAAAAGAACTTCAACTTGATGACCCTGATTATCTGACAAAAACCATTCAGGGCAAGAAAGAACTGGAAAAATTATCTCACGCAGATATTTCTCCTGACGACTAGAATACATAGG
>CAMVJI010000074.1 GCA_947167765.1 uncultured Butyrivibrio sp.
TGTTGTGTATGTAAGCACTTCTGCCTACAGTTTTAAAATATAGCATGCATCCATCCGATGTGCAAGCCCCAAATATAGTAAAAATCACATGTTTGCCAGAATCAGCGCAATTCCAGAAACTATGAGAAGGATGATCACGATTCTTTTTACAATCTTCTCGCTTATCTTCCCGGCGCTGAGCATTCCTGCCCCAAGGCCTATCAGCATAAACGGCGACAGGATCAGAGCTCTTTTAATTGATTCCATTGTTATGATCCCGTAAAAGAGATATAGGATGATCCTGAAGGTATTCTCTATGATAAACACTGTGCAGATGTTTGCCTTAAAGGACTTAAGGTCATCTGTGGTCCTTCCGATATAGGCTCCAAGCAGTGCTCCCACGCCGTAGAGACCGCAAAGGAACCCTGAAAGGATACCTATTATCGTAAGCAGGACCTTTGAGTTTTTGGCTTTCTTTTGGGACAGCTCTCTAAGCAGCATCTCGATGCCAATCAGGATCACCAGTACGCCGAAGATTATCTTGATCAGAGTAGTGTCAGCGTTTTTGAGGAAAAGCGCTCCTCCAAGGCTTCCTATTATCACCATTATGGCAAGTGGAATGACGATCCTTGGAGTGATTGCCTTTCTCTCTTTTATGCTGATGATGAGGTTAGTCGGATACCCCAGGATCAGTTCCACCGGCGATATATTTATGTTTGCTGTGCCAAAGGCCAGTACCGATGTAAACACCAGGGTGTTGGCAAAGCCACAAAGTCCCTTAACATAGAACGCAAGAAGCGTTGCGATAATCCAAAATATCATAGCTGTCTGTCATCTCTTTTATTCTTAGTAATCAAAAGACTTTTTTCCCTTCTTGTACGCCTTTGCCCATTTGGAGATCTCTTTTTTCTTGGCATAGTTTCTGGTGTTCTCTTTGCCAAGGTTCCTGTAGAGCTCATACCTCTCAGGGGAAAGGTCTCCCCTTTCAATGGCAGCTTTTACCGCGCATCCAGGTTCAGTCTCATGTCTGCAGTTACTGAATTTGCACATGCACTCCAATTCTACAATATCTGCAAATGTATCATCAATACCATCCTGAGTGTTTGCCATTCCTATTTCACGCATTCCGGGAGTGTCGATGAAAGTGACGCCCTTTGAAGATTCCATGAGCCTTCTTATAGTAGTAGTGTGGCGGCCCTTGTCATCACCTTCCCTTATGCTGGAGGTCTTCATGATCTCCTCTCCCATAAGCTGGTTTATCAGTGTGGATTTCCCCGTACCTGATGAACCCATGAGGCATATGGTGTTTCCAGGTATCAGGTAGTCTTCAAGCTCATCAAGACCGATGCCGTAAAGAGCTGAGATTGCATGAACCTTCACTTTGTCAGATATCTGCTCTACTTCCCTTATGTAGCGCCCTGTGTTGTTGCAAAGGTCTGACTTTGTAAGGATCACCACGGGTGTAGAACCACCCTGAAGAGCGATGCTTACATATCTTACAATTCGGTTGTAGCTATAGTCTTCATTTAAAGAAGTTACGATGAAGCAGTAGTCAACATTTGCAACCATGTACTGCATAACTCCAGTCTTGGCCTGATCCGGTCTTTGAAGGAAGATACTTCTAACGCATACTGACAGTATCGTTGACTCTCCCTGTCTGTTATAGAAAAATGTCACGTAATCTCCCACAACCGGAAGCTCATCAGCTTCTTTTTCATAAAAACTTCCCTTTAACTTAGCCGGGATCTCCTGTTCCCAGAACCTTATAGTATAGCTGTTCTTACTTACACTTGAGATCCTTCCGAGCTTCTCTGCATGTAGCCACTGGCAGGACAACTTAAGGGGCTTGTAGTATGGAAATTCTTTCGTGAACTCTTTTATCTCTTCTTCATCCTCACACTGCTCAAATACCTCCGCTTCGTAAAAGAGTCCGTGAACGTCATTAAAGCTGTCGCTTAAAGGAAGTGCCATGAAGGCATCTGCATTTCCGAAGGCAGGATGATGAATATCAAAGTTATCGCAGGTTTTAAAACCATGTTTTGGATAGTACTCAGGCTCCCCGCAGATCACGATTCCCTTGTAGCCTGCTGCCTTTGCAAGAGGGAGAGTCTCTTTTAAAAGAGCTGCTCCTATCCCTGAATTGACGCATGTAGGCTCAACTGCCAGAGGTCCGAAGGTTAATACCTCATGCTCATGATCGTCATCTTTGACTGTTGCCACCGAATAAAAAATTGCTCCAACAATCTTTCCGTCAAGTTCTGCTACGCGGCTCAACTCCGGAAGATACTCTTTTGCGCTGCGGAGCTTATGTACCAGAAGGTGCTCGTTACAGCCAGGGCCGTGAAGGTTCCAAAAAGCGCGCATTGTCATAAGTTCTGTGTCAAAAAAATCATTTGGTGTTTCTTTTCGTATTATTAAATTTTTCAATGTTTTGTCTCCTTGTATAAATCAATTCATATTTTTCAAAAAGTTAGTTATAGCATCGTTGGTTTATAGTATGGAGACCTATGTGTTATGGGAAACTGCGAAACATAAAATGAATGAACTATTGTTGTAGCGACTTATGCGCGATCACAAATAAAAAACCGCGACAAATATGCCACGGTTAAAGTTCAAAATATTACAGGATCCATTAGGGATCAAAGAGCAGAAACCGAGGTCTTCATACTATATTCAGTTACAATCTCTCTTGTTACAATAGCCATAAATATGATTACCTCTCTTTCCGTTAGATTTTTTACTACGTCCAAAAGTGTAACAAATAAACATCCTGCCGTCAATGCAATTTCAAGTTACCAGTCACAGTTCCTATTATTCAGGTGTTCTTCTAGTAGCTAGATCAGTTTTTTATCACTGCCAAGCTCATTTACATTATTGATCCCATAGACCGCCAGATCAACTTTTCCATCCCTGACCTCTATCCCGTCTTCTCTAAGGAGCCTCTCCTGTACACCTTCCCCAAACGCAAAATTTCCTGACAGATACCCTTTTGAATTGACCACCCTAAAGCATGGAATATGATCAGGGTCCGGATTATGGTGCAGAGCATTCCCTACAGCCCGCGACATTCTCTTATTTCCTGCCATTTCAGCCACCTGGCCATACGTAGCCACATGGCCTTTCGGAATCTTCTTCACCGCCTCATAGATTCTTTTCGTTGGTGAGTCTGTGATAAGGTCGTAGCTTACTGCTATCATCTTTTTGATCTCATCATCCGGAATAGAGCCATCAAGAATAACTGTGTTCCAGTGTTCTTTATTCTGATGATATGCGGGAATTACTGAAGAATAGGCACTTCTCCACAGGTCCCTGTAATCCGGATTCACCTTTACATTGATATTTATAAATCCATCTTTTTCATATGTCCATAGAAAGGCTTTCTTACTTCCTTTTACCCTTACCAGTTGCCAGTTCTGTTCCTTAAATGGCGCCTCTTGGTATGTATCCGGAAAAGATAGACCATATGCTAATGCCTCTTGTCTTGTTCTCATATACTCCTTGATGATCCATTAAGGATCACACTTTCCTTTCTCCTCTGCCAAAATTGACACTTATGGATAATTGGCAGTTCTAAGATATGGCATTGCTCTGCCAGAATTGAGCTTATTTCATTTATGGCAGTTTGCAATTCATCACATCATCTGCCAAAAAAGAAGTTCTTACAAACCTGGCAGTGCTATCCTTGGTGACCGGCTGTTTATATAAGTAATGATGACTGCCAATATCTGATACTTAATAATACTAGCAGTTGTAGTCTCACAAAATCAACTGCTACAATTTTCCATTTTTAGCATCTTGGCAGTTAATCAACAATAAATCGTGATCGTAAGTCTTGATACAAAAATCTTGATCACATCCGTTGATCACATCAAATATTCATTTATGAAAGTCTCAGCCACTTTCATATTAAGGACATAGTTTGATGACTCGTATGTTACTATCAAGCGTTGGCCGGGAATTATATTGTTTCTGGTATAGTGATCAATTTTTCTTATAGCTTTTTCGGCATATTCAGGATCATCCATCCTTCCGTCATGCTCCCAATATATTTCTTCAAATGTTTTTTTACTTAAGAATGTGAAATCGGGATAGACAACACCATATCCCTTAAGATGTAATGGGCACTCGTATTTATATTCAATACCCATGTCATAGAACATATCTGCAAGAATTTTCTCAGATTTTGACCGCACTCTTTCGCCTTTTTTAGTGTAGATTTCTACCTGTCCTTCTTTAAAAGTCTTACCAACATAAGGAACTGACTTCCACTTGCTAAGTCTCTGTTCGTAAGTAGGCTCGACAGGATTGATAAGCTCTTTTCTCTTATCATTCAAGTTGTTATAGATTGCTTCTATTTCGTCATCATCATAGTTCTTATTTAGCGTTTGTATCTGTTTAAGTCTTTTATCAACAAGTCTTTGAATTTTAAGATCATAGCCTTTTTGCGCAAGACTATTTACAAGGTCTTTGTTATCTTTCTTTATGTATATGCCTTGAGTCTTACTCTTTTTATTTTCAGCTGTGCAATGCATGTACTGCACAACTGTTCCGGAAGAAGTGATTCGAAGGTTTCCTACCGGAGCAGCAGTAAGCCTTTGATCCACAGTCTTCTTGAATTCCCTAAGTCTCTCCTCTTCTTTTATTAGTAGTTCCTTTAATCCATACATGTTACTTTTCCTCTATCTTGGTTTTATTGTTTCTGCTATTTTCTTGAATATCTAAATCATGGCAGTGAATTATACGCGACAATATCTGCCCTAATTTGAACTTATAGATTTTTTAGCAGTATTAAACTAGCCAAATTATCTGCTATAAAACTGTTTTTGGAAGTATTAGCAGTGAACAGACTAAAAATCTCACTGCCAATTTTAAGATTAGTAGAATTGTAGCAGTCCTGTTCCATTTAACGGAAAATTAGCAGGACAATAATATTGCAGTCCACCACGAATGGCGGACTGCAAATCATAGTAATATAGATTTATTTTGTTGTCAATTAGTGTCTGAATGAATAGCTCATTATAGATGCATCAGTTGTAGCACATATGCTTCGTATTTCAATCTGAATCATGCAACAATTTCCTTCTCATGAAGCTCCTGTATCTCATCAACAGCTGAGAGCATAGGTTTTATGTCTTTTCCCTTGATCTTCCTGTCAACGTAGTTACGTGTGATCTTCATAACCGTTCCGCTAAGAGTTATCACACCAATAAGGTTTGGTATTGCCATAAGACCGTTGAAGGTATCTGAAAGATCCCAGGCAAGGGTAAGATCCATGGTTGCTCCGATGATGATAAATGCAACAAATACTATCTTAAACAGGCGAGTGGACTTAGTTCCAAAGAGGTATTCAAAGCCTTTACTTCCATACTGGCTCCATCCAAGTACTGTCGAAAATGCAAAGAACAAAATGGCAATAGCGATAAATGCTGAACCTGCTCTGCCATATACAGTGGAGAACGCTTCAGCAACCAGAGCAGTTGAAACCTGATCTGAGAGAACAGCGCCTGTATCAAGATCAACGATTCCGCTTGAAAGAACTGCAAAAGCAGTCAGTGTACATACAATAATTGTGTCAGCAAAGACTTCGAAAATCCCCCACATTCCCTGAACAACAGGCTCTCTGACGTTAGAGCTTGAGTGGACCATAACTGAGGATCCCAGGCCTGCTTCATTGGAGAAAACACCTCTTTTCATTCCCCACTGAACAGCATAGGCAACTCCGCTTCCCACGATTCCGCCGCCAACTGCCTTCATTCCGAAAGCTCCTTTGAAAATGGATACAAATACAGGGCCAATCTTGTCTGCGTTAAGGATAACGATGATAAGGGCTCCAACAACGTAGATAACAGCCATGAACGGAACGAGTCTCTCTGTGACTGATGCAATTCTCTTAAGACCTCCAACTATTACAAGTCCTGCCAATACCATGAGAATAAAACCTGTTACAAAATTGGGAATTCCAAAGGCAGAGTTCATGTTTGCGGCAATGGAATTGATCTGGCTCATGTTGCCAATTCCAAAGGAAGCCAGTACACAAAATGTACTGAACATGATAGCTAAAAATGCACCTATCTGAGCACAGCCTTTCTTTTCTCCAAGGCCGTACTTGAGGTAGTACATAGCGCCGCCGCACCACTCATTTCTCTCATTCCTTCTTCTGTAAAATATTCCAAGAACATTTTCTGAGAAGTTCGTCATCATTCCAAAAAAGGCAACTATCCACATCCAGAAGATCGCTCCGGGACCTCCTGACAGTATTGCAGCTGCAACGCCGGCGATATTACCTGTTCCGATGGTAGCCGCAAGTGCAGTACACAGGCTCTGGAACTGGGATATCTGAGTATCCTCTTTCCCAGTGTGGGCAGTGACATGTTTGTCTTTGAAAATTCCTCCAATAGTGTTTCTTACCCAGTGCTTAAAATGGGAAACCTGAAATACCCTTGTAAGAATTGTCATCAGGATTCCTGTTCCAACCAAAAGTATCAACATAGGAAGTCCCCAGACAAAGCCGTTCACAGCACCATTAACCCGCTCAACTGTACTGACAAAACCATCCATTTACAATTCCTCCTTAAACCTGATTACAGAAAAAAGGCGCACGATATTAGTCGAAACGCCTTTGTTTTGATATATTTTACACTATACTTTAACGATTTACAACTTTATTCTGATGAATAGTTTTCTTAAGCTCGAAGTTCCATTTCATCATCCATTTTTCTGCCTCTTTTCTGGTATGGAATGTGATCACGTTTTTATCATTGTATTTGGAAAAGAGCTCTCGTAGCATCGGCTTATTTTCTGCCTCATAGTTTTTAACCAGTTCCACAAGCTCAGGATCCAGCGTATCTTCCGTCCATGGCATATCCGGGCGATCCTGCCCCACTCTTCCTGTAATACCCTCCATACAAACCTTCTGCCCATAATCCAGGAAAAAGATCGTATCGCAGGCTGCAACTCTTTTTTCATAGGTCCTGCTATAGTCACCGTCAATGATCCAGCTGTCTTGGCTCACAAGGTCAGATAATCTCTCGTCAAACTCATCTCTGGAAATATGGGTTCTGTCTGCCTTCCACCAAATGTTGTCCAGATGATAAAGCGGAATTTTTGTCTTCTCATGAAGTTTTATTGAGAAGGTGCTCTTGCCACTTCCCGAGCACCCAAGTACAAGTACTTTTTTCATGTCATCAGATTCTCTTCAGGTAAAAATACTTACTAAGCTTAGGATCCTTATCTTCTCTTACAAACTCAAGCTCATATCCCAGCTTTTTATAAAACTCCGGTGCCTGAAATCCAAAGGTAGTAAGGGCGATTTTCTCATAGCCTTTATCTTTGAAAGCATCCTCAACCGCTGACACAAGCCTGCTGCCTACACCGGCTCTTCTGTAATCTTTCCCGATTATCAGATCCCCGATGTGGACTTCGTTATAGTATGCCCGTCCCGTGATGATCCCTGCTATCTTTCCATCATCTTCTATAGCAAAGGTAAATTCTTCAAAGTTCAACGCCACTTCACAGTCCACAGCATATTCTGTGAATTCCCTGTTTATGAATTCTCCTGTTTTTTCATTATCATCAATTCGTCTTATTTCCATAGTTGTTATAACTCCTTAAGTAGTCTCAGTACTCTGAGATCTCTTTTTATCATGACCTCGTCAAAAAAGACGTCGCTAGAATAGACGGCATTGGCCTCAATCGCTGTGTCTAGATCTACGATGCGCAGCACAAACTCCGCATCGCTCTCGTAATCATCAAGCTCCTGCTCTACCAGCTCGTCTTCTACATCGCATAAGTAGTAAAAGTTCTCCTGCTCAAAGATTGTATCCTCTCCCCTATCACTCTTTTGCCTGCGAAGGACACTTCCGAATTCCCTGATGCTCTCAGGGATCACGACCATTCCGACTTCCTCTCTGACTTCGCGGATCAGAGCCTGTCTTTTGTCCTCATCATCGTGTATTCCTCCTCCAGGAAATTTGTAATACTTCTCCTTTTGGCTATACACCAGTGCAATCTTGTCACCCTTTCTGATGATAGCTCTGGCAGAGGGTCTTCGAAATACGTTGCCAGTTTCCTTATAATCTTTTAGATCAATTTCAAAAAGTCTTTTCATTATGCTCCTCAACGTTTTCCCGCCTTGATGACCAGAAAATCCGGTTTATGGAAAAGATCTTTATGTTCCGGAAATTTCTTAAGAAGCTCTTCATCAGGCAGAGGCTCTACCATTTTCTCTATGGTAAACCCGGATTCCACCAAAGTATTTACTATGGTTGAAAACATTCTATGGTACTTCTTGATGCCATCAACAAACCAAGTACTCTCGTTCTCTTTCTCGATACCATAGTTCTTCATATTAACATGTATCTTTTCCCCGTTTTCATCTCTTGTCCAGCGCTCGCCTGTGCTGTGGCAGGTATTAAATGGGTGCTCCTGAGAGAAGATGAATTCTCCTCCGAGAGTTAGGAGGTTATTGACGTTCTTAACTACGCCTTCGAAATCCTCAACGTAGTGAAGGGCCAAGGAACTGATAACTATATCAAACTTCTCCGTGATCCGGTCAATGTCCTCGATCGGCATAAGGAGGTATTCGATCTTTGGATCACTGTTTTCGGTCTTTGCCACTTCCAGCATCTTCTCCGAAATATCGATCCCCACAACCCTCTTTGCTCCTTTTTGAACAAAAGAGATGCAGTGCTCGCCATATCCGCATCCAAGGTCGAGAACTCTTTTCCCTGTCAAATCCGGTAAAAGAGAAAACAGCGTGGGGATTTCAAAAAGGTCATTGGCATTTGATTCCTTTTCCCTTATTTTCTTGTAGCCTTCAAAGAATGTCTCGTTGTCAAATATGTTCTGTTTAGGCATTTAATTCTCCCATTTTCCTGATCCTCATAAAATAGTGCCCTTCATCTTCCCCTGCTCTGTATGCACCATTGTTTATCATGACTTTCTGCGAAGCAATATTATCTTTGTTTACTCTAAGATAGATCTCATCCTCAGGAACAATTTCTTTTGCAATCTGAACTGTAAGTCTAAGGCCTTCTGTTCCGTAGCCCTTACCACGACATTCCTTCAAAATGCTGTAGCCTATGTGCCCTGCTCCTTCCCTGAGAGCATCTGTCAGATGGTGTCTGATCCTGAACTCGCCAACAAGTCTGTCTTCATCCCAGAGATAGTAATATGTCTCTGGCACGAACCAGTCCGGCATATTTACAGGATGCTCGTAGGATATTAGCGTTGGAAGCACGTCATTTTTATACTCTTCAAAACTCACTCCATGATATGGATTAGTAAGCCCGTTCTCGTCCTCAGGAAGTGCGGTTGTATACTCCCACTGAGCCTTAACGTCCAGCATGTTTATTTTTCTAAGTTCCATTTCTGCCTCCCCTTCGAAGTATCAAAGCTCTTTTTCGTAGCATAAGAAATCCTGGTCATACATAAAGCACTCCCCAACCACATTAAAGCCAAAGGCTGCATAGCACTTTATAGCCTTTACATTATATTTGTTTACAAGAAAATGAGTGCTTTTATATCCTCGCTCTTTTAATGCTTTCAGGCCATGCTCCATCATCTGCCTGCCAATTCCCCTGCTCTGCATAGAAGGATCCACAGCAACTCTCGCCAGCTCTCCTCCCGGGAAAAGATCCCTGTTCCAGCAGTCAAGCTTGTCCACATCCTCATCTTCCTCAATTGATATAGCTGCAATAACTTTGCCATTTTCTTTCATCACATACAAAGCATCTCTGGAAAGATCAAAACTTATTGTTTCATCAGATGGATAATCCTCATCCCAGGCGCAGTACTCCCTTCCCTTCTGAGCCTTGTAAAGCTCAAGGATCTGGCTTCTGTCTTTTTCTGTTGCAAGTTCAATCACTCCCATAGCCTAGCCTTTCTATTTGAGTCCCGGAGACTTAATTGTTTAAAAGAAAAGTCTATCCTGCATACGCAAAATAGACTTTTGTTTTTCATCTTAACACCGACAAAATGCTGTTGCAATGTGTTAATTGCATTTCACCTTTCAAAAATTGCAACTCACCGCCATTTTGCTTTTTTCTTGAAAAAAATAGGTTAATATCTGTTTCAGATACAGGTCAAGCTAGTAAAAAAGAAAGAGGTAAGACATGAAAAAAGCTATTGAAGTTAATAACCTGGTTAAACAGTACGGTACTGCAACAGCAGTAAATAACATCTCTTTTGAAGTTGAACAAGGATCTCTTTTCGCATTCCTTGGAGAAAACGGAGCCGGCAAATCCACAACCATAAACATGCTGAGCACGATCCTCCCAAAGACTTCAGGTCGCGTCAGGGTAATGGGACATGAGCTTGGTAAAGAGGACGATGCCATAAGAAAATCTATTGGGATAGTTTTTCAGAATTCGGTATTGGATGGGAATCTGACAGTTAAACAGAATCTCTTTACAAGAGGTGCGTATTACGGATACAGCAAAAAAGAAATAATGGAGAGGCTCTCGCTTCTTTGGTATGAATTTAATCTGAATGAAATTTGGAATAAGCGATACGAGAATCTCTCCGGCGGACAGAAAAGACGAATAGATATCGCAAGGGCTCTGATCCACAAGCCGGACATTCTGTTTTTAGATGAGCCCACCACAGGCCTTGATCCCATGTCCCGAAAGCTGGTATGGGATTACATCAATCACTTAAGAAAAAACGAGAACCTGACTATCTTCCTGACAACGCATTACATGGAAGAAACTGCAGAAGCTGACAACGTAGTGATCATGGACAAGGGAAGCATTATTGCTGAAGGCTCACCTGCTGAATTAAAGAGCAGATATACCGGTAAAAAACTCATCTGGTATACAGAGAGGAACGATGAAAATACAAAGATCATCAAAACCTCAAGTACTACAAGTTTTAGTTACGAGGCTGATCACTACAATATTCTTATGAATGAAGGGATCATGGAATTCATCTGGAAAAACAAAGATTTCATCAAGGATTTTGAAATTATAAAAGGAACAATGG
>CAMVJI010000075.1 GCA_947167765.1 uncultured Butyrivibrio sp.
CAGAAGGTTAACGACTACGAAGTTAAGGTTACTCTTACAGAGGTTGATGCTACAGCTATTTACCAGCTTGCTATCAACGTTCAGCCTATGCACTACTATGGTGACGCCAGCAAGTATGACTATGATAACAACAAGTTCGGCTTTGAGAAGGGTGACCTTTCAACAGTTCGTGCTAAGACAACAACTCCTATGGGAGCTGGCCCTTACAAGTTCGAGAAGTTCGAGAACAAGATCGTTTACTTCACAGCAAACGAGAACTACTGGAAGGGCGCTCCTGTAACTAAGAACATTCAGTTCAAGGTTACATCTAACGCAGATAAGGAGAGCGGTGTAGTACAGGGAACAGTTGATATTTCTGATCCTTCAGCTTCTAAGTCAGCTCTTGAGCAGATCGCTGGTGAGAACTCAAACGGCGAGGTCTCAGGTGATGTTCTTACAACAGTTCTTACAGACTACAGAGGATATGGCTACATCGGCATGAATTCTCAGAATGTTTGTGTTGGTGGAGACAATGCTTCTGAGGCTTCCAAGAACCTTAGAAAGGCTATTGCAACAGTTATTTCTGTATATCGTGATGTAACAATCGATTCATACTACGGAGATGCAGCATCAGTTATCAACTATCCTATCTCTAACACATCATGGGCAGCTCCTCAGGCATCAGATCCTGATTACAAGGTTGCTTTCTCAGTTGATGTTGATGGCAATGACATCTACACAGAGTCAATGACAGAAGACGAGAAGTACGCAGCAGCACTTGAGGCAGCAAAGGGATACCTTGAGGCAGCTGGCTACGAGTTCAAGGATGGCAAGATCTCAGCAGCTCCTTCAGGTGCTAAGACAAGCTACGAAGTAATGATCGGTGGTGGCGGATCAGGTGATCACCCTTCATTCGGTATCCTTACAGCAGCTTCTGAGGCTCTTAAGACAATCGGTTTTGACCTTGTTATCAATGACCTTGCAGATACATCAATCCTCTGGTCAGCACTTGAGGCTGGCACAGCAGAGCTCTGGTGCGCAGCTTGGCAGACAACTCTTGATCCTGATATGTTCCAGATCTATCACTCAGAGGGTGGTAGCGCTGGTCACTACCGCATCTACTCAGATGAGCTCGATGAGCTTGTTTCTGAGGCTAGAACAGTAACAGACCAGGCAGTTCGTAAGGCGCTTTACAAAGAGGCTCTTGACTTCGTTGTAGATTTTGCCTGCGAGATCCCTGTATATCAGAGACAGGACTGCACAGTATACAGCTCACAGAGAGTAAATGTTGATTCTATCACACCTGATCAGACAACATACTACACATTCATGGATGAGATCTATAAGATTGCAATGAATTGAGTGATATAGGGATTCAAAGTTCCATAGGACGGTGCTTGCACCGAATCCTATGGAACCTTGAAGACCGAACATACATAAGGAAGTAGAGCGATAGCTCGGATTCCGAATGTATGTAGGATTGCGAGAGCGTTTTTTGCGAAGCAATCCGTATATCACTCATACATTAACCATTATTTTTTTTTGCACTAAGGAGCACTAAAATGAAGAAGTTTATAATCAGGAGACTGCTTATTTCCGTAGTTCTTCTATTCTTTGTATCATTGATCATTTATACAATCATGCGACTGATGCCAACTTCCTATGTTGAGTCTCAGGCCATGGCTCTTGCCACAAGACCTGGATCCAAATCCTATCAGGAGTGGGTTGATCAGCTTAACGCACAATATGGTCTTGATACCGGAATCATTCAGGGGTATTTCAAATGGGCTTCTAAGGCTATCAGACTTAATTTTGGGGATTCATGGTATTTCAATCAGCCAGTTCTTCAGAAGTTTTCAAATGTTATCTGGTATTCATTTGGACTTGGACTTGCTGCATTTTTAATTGAGATTCTTATTGCTATTCCAGCAGGTATTCTTGCTGCAAGAAAACAGTATATGTTTGCTGATTACGCTATTACAGTAATAGCACTTATTGGTATTTCACTTCCGAGCTTTTTCTTTGCCACAATTTTGAAATATATCTTTTCCATTAAACTTGGATGGGTTGACCTTTACGGTATTGTTAGCCGTATGCATGAGACCCTCTCAGATACCGGAAAAGTTTTAGATATGATAAGACACATGGTACTTCCTACACTTACTTTGGTTGTGGTTAGTATCGGTAGCCTTATGCGTTATACCCGTGCCAACATGCTTGAGGTCCTTAACTCTGATTACATCAGAACAGCCCGTGCTAAGGGACTTTCAGAGAACCGTGTAATCAATCATCACGCATTTAGAAATACACTTATACCTATCGTTACACTGCTTGGTGGATCCCTCCCAGGACTTTTTGGTGGTGCCATGATCACAGAGACACTTTTCCAGATCCCTGGTATCGGATACACATTCTATCAGTGCGTAACTCAGGGAGATATTCCTTTTGTTATGTTCTACATGGTATTTATGGCAGTACTTATTCTTCTTGGAAACCTCATTGCGGACATCACATATGCACTTGTTGATCCAAGAGTAAGGGTTAATTAAGAAAGGAGGAAGAGCAGATGGAAAACACTAATACACAAAATGAAGAAATGCATTTAGATGACGCTGCCAGAGTCAGAGTTCTTTCTCCAGGTATGATGGTCTTTAAAAGATTCATCAGAAACAAGCTGGCTATTGTTGGAATTGTTATCATTGCTTTTATGTTTTTATTTTCATTTGTAGGAGGCCTGATCATTCCTTATTCACAGTCTCAGGTATTCTACACCACAGAACAGATCCTTAAGGACTATGCTGGAGCAACAGCTATTGATCAGTATCAGATCCAGCAGGCAGAAGGTGCTACGCTTCCTTCAGATATCTTTTCAAAGACACTTATTGCAGCTTCTACAGGCAAGTACGTCTTTGAGACAAGAGATGGTTCACTTCTTGGCCTTGGTAATGTAGGGGAGAATGTTTACGTCATCTATTCGCTTGAGCAGGTTAATAAGCTCCTTCGCAAGAACGCAGCTTATGATGAAGCAGTAGCTAATGGAGAGAACTTCTTTACAGATTCAGATGGCAAGACTTATGTATTCCAGGACACAGGGGCTGCAAATCCTGATGTATATGTTGGAACAGAGCTTGGCGTTGCAGCAATGAAGTCCTTTACAAGCTTTGACAAGAACGAGACTTTTCCTTATGAGTTCTACAGAGAGAGCCTTGTAGCCATTGCAAACGGCGAAAAGGAATTTGAACTGGGTGGTTCCAAGTACACAGTTGATGAAGATGTGGTTTTAAAAGACGGAGCTGAGTATGCTCTTGTGTCTGATGTAAACTTTAACGCTGCCAACGCTGGCGTATATTTAAGTCCGGCATACAAGGAGGCTGCCCTTTCGGCAGTTGCAAAGGGTGACAGCTCTTTTACCTTCCCAGATGAAGATGGAACGGAGGTAGAGTACAGGATCGAGAATAAAAACGGTCAGTACACCTTCAAGAAATTCCAGGAGACAAGAGTCATTGACACCTACGCACGCCCTTCCAAGGAGCATCTTGTTGGTACAGATGCCAACGGAATGGACCTTCTTGCAAGACTTATGTATGGTGGACGTATTTCACTTCTTATTGGATTTGTAGTTATCTTCATTGAAGTGTTCATCGGAATGATCATCGGTGGTGTTGCAGGTTTCTTTGGCGGATGGGTAGACAACATCCTCATGAGAGTTGTAGACGTTGTTTACTGTATCCCTACAATGCCTCTTTACCTGATCCTTGGTTCCATCATGGACTATTACCAGGCCAGCGCCACAACCCGTATCTACATGCTCTGCGTTATCATGGCTGTTATCGGATGGGTTGGAATTGCCCGTATCGTAAGAGGCCAGATTCTCTCACTTCGTGAGCAGGAGTTCATGGTTGCTGCAGAGGCAACTGGTATCAGTACTTACAGACGTATCTTTAAGCACCTTATCCCTAATGTAGTACCTCAGCTTATCGTTTTTGCCAGCATGGGACTTGGTGATGTAATCCTTGCAGAAGCTACACTTTCATTCCTTGGACTTGGAATCAAGTATCCTGCAGCTTCATGGGGAAGTATCATTAACGCTGTTAACGATTCATACGTTATGAGCAATTATGTATTTGTATGGCTTCCTGCAGGACTATTTATTCTGCTTACAGTTTTGGCTTTCAACTTTATAGGTGATGGCCTTCGTGATGCATTTGATCCAAAGATGAAGAGGTGATTAAGATGGCAAAAAACAGTAATTACATCTCTGCTCGTGAATCCAGAAAGATCACCAGAGAAAATCGTAAGATCACTGCAGAGATCGAGAAAAAGAGAAACAGAAAACATATTCCTGAAAGTGAGTACATCACTCACATGAAGGATCCTAATAACTGCGTTGAGTTTGACAATGTTCACACTTACTTCTTTACAGATATAGGAACAGTCAAGGCCGTTGACGGCGTATCCTTTGAAGTTCCTATTGGCAAAACAGTAGGTATCGTAGGTGAGTCAGGCTGTGGTAAGTCTGTAACCAGTCTTTCACTTATGCAGCTGGTTCAGCGTCCTGCTGGTCAGACTGTAGAAGGTGAGATCAGATTCAACACAGGAAAAGAGGCTGTAAATGTAGTAAATGCTCCAGCTTCTTACATGCAGAAGCTTCGTGGTAACTCCATGGGAATGATCTTCCAGGAGCCCATGACATCACTTAATCCTGTATTTAGGATTGGTGATCAGGTTGATGAAGTAATAAAGCTCCACAATCCTGAAATGACAAAAGAGCAGGTTAAGGCACGTACAATTGAGATGCTCCAGCTTGTTGGAATCGCCAACAAAGAGGGTGTTTACAAGATGTATCCTCATGAGCTCTCTGGTGGAATGAGACAGCGTATCATGATTGCTATGGCTCTTGCCTGTGACCCTAAGCTTATCATTGCAGATGAGCCTACAACAGCTCTTGACGTTACAATCCAGGCTCAGATCCTTGACCTTCTTCGTGACCTTAAGGACAAGATCAACAGCTCTATCATGCTGATCACCCACGACCTTGGCGTTGTGGCAGAAATGGCTGACTACGTGGTTGTTATGTACGCAGGAAGAGTAGTAGAAAAAGGAACAGCAAAAGAGATCTTCAAAGATCCAAGACATCCTTACACAATAGGTCTTATGAATTCCAAGCCTGTTGTAGGTAAGCATGTAGATAAGCTATACAGCATTCCAGGAAATGTTCCTAACCCTATTGATATGCCTAATTACTGCTATTTCAAGGATAGATGCGAGATGTGCACAGAAAAGTGTGGCGGCGCATATCCAGGTGTTTACAAGATATCACCTACCCATGAAGTAAGCTGCTACAGATGTGAGGAAGGAGGCGCAGCACTATGAGCACAGAAAACGTAAATGCCTCTTCTGAGAACATCTTAGAGGTAAGAAATCTTAAAAAATATTTCCCAATTAAGGGAGGATTTTTTGGTGGTGTAACAGGACAGGTCAAGGCTGTTGACGATGTTTCTTTTACCATCAAAAAAGGTACCACAATGGGTCTTGTAGGAGAGTCAGGCTGTGGTAAGTCCACAACAGGAAGAACTATCTTAAGACTTCTCGAAAAGACTGAGGGAGATATCATATTTGACGGTAAAGATATCAGCAAGCTTGATAAGAAGGCTCTTAGAGACCTTCGTACCAAGATGCAGATCATCTTCCAGGATCCATACTCATCTCTTTCACCAAGACTTCCTATCGGAGAGATCATTGGTGAGGCAGTAAGAGAGCACGGTATTGTTTCTGATAAAGAGTATGATGATTACATCACATCTATCATGAAGGAGTGTGGTCTTCAGGAGTACCACAAGGACAGATACCCTCACGAGTTCTCTGGCGGTCAGAGACAGAGGATTTGTATCGCAAGAGCCCTTGCTCTTAAGCCACAGTTTGTTGTGTGCGACGAGCCTGTTTCAGCGCTTGACGTTTCAATCCAGGCTCAGATCATTAACCTGCTTAAGAAACTCCAGGAGGACAGAGGACTTACATATCTGTTCATTTCTCATGATCTTTCAGTTGTTGAGCACATCTCAGATACCATCGGTGTAATGTATCTTGGCAATCTTGTAGAGACAGGAAATACAGAGGACATCTTTGCTAAGCCTCTTCACCCATATACTCAGGCGCTTTTCTCAGCTATACCAATGCCTGATCCGGATATCAAGAAGGACAGGATCCTCCTTCAGGGTGATATACCATCACCTGCAAACCCACCAAAGGGCTGTAAGTTCCACACAAGATGCTCTAAGTGCATGGAGAAATGTAAAACAGAAGTTCCTGTTCCAAAGGACATGGGAAATGGTCATGTAGTATGTTGTCATTTGTACGATTGACCGATTGAATACGGTACTTAATCAAAGTGATTAATTCATTAAAAAGGCGAGTAAAATCGCCTTTTTTTAATGGTAAAATAAGCCCTCGTATGTTAGAATATCACTAGGCAGAAAACTATTTTTTTAAAAATAGTTTCATCATTTTTTTATTTTGTAAAGGGGAGAACTTATGGCAAAAACAATGGCTGAATGGAAAATCGGCGATCCTATGATCAACGAGCGGGATTTCTGGCAGGATCCTAATTATAAGGCAGAAGATCCTGAGAAAGAGAAGATGGTCATAGAGCTGGCTACTCTTATCACTGATCGTATGATCAAGAAACTCACTAAGAAGATCAATAATCATGATCCAGAGTACTGGATGCTTGATCGCATTCTTAATAAAGATCAGGTAAGGTTCTGTCTTAACTTCAAAAAGACAAGAGTTCCTTACTCAATACCTGAGCTTGCCAAGATGAACAATATGACTGAGGAAGAGACCACCAAGATGGTTCATGACCTCAGATACATAGGTATCATTGAGCAGAACAGAGCTAAGACTCCTGACAAGCACCTTCAGTATGAACTTCCTATTTTCGTTCCAGGATCTGCAGAGTTTATGATGATGCAGAACAAGGTTACAGATGAGCATCCAGAGCTTGCTACATTCTTTAACCTTATGACTCAGCTTCCTCTTCAGAATGTTACTGAGATGGTTCCTCCAGGAGGAGCTGGAATCGGTATGCATGTAATACCTGTTGAGAAGGCTATTTCACTTGAAAATCAGTCAGTTCCAGTTGAGCATCTTTCACGCTGGATCGACATGTATGATAAATACGGCATCTCAGAGTGCTCCTGCCGTAAGCAGCAGGCTATGAGAGGCGAGGGTAGTGGAGAGATCCGCGGTGATTACTGTATCGGTATGGGCGACATGGCTGAGTACATGGACGATCGTGGAATCGGACACTACATTTCAAAAGAAGAAGTATACGAGATCTTAGAGAGAGCTGAGCGTCATGGATACGTTCACCAGATCACCAACATCGATGGTGAGGGCAAGATCGTTGCTATCTGTAACTGTGCTCCTGGTGTATGTAACGCCCTTCGTACTTCACAGCTCTTTAACACTCCTAATATGTCTGCTTCCGCATATAGAGCACACGTTGAAAAAGAAAAATGTGTTGCCTGCGGTAAGTGTGTAGAGGTTTGCCCTGTTGGTGCAGCCAAGCTTGGACAGAAGCTCTGCAAGAAGGACGGCAGCGAGGTTAAATATCCTAAGAGTGAGCTTCCTGACAACAAGAAGTGGGGACCACACAAGTGGAATTATAACTATCGTGATGATGCCAAGATCAACTGCTATGAGACAGGTACTGCTCCATGTAAGACAGCCTGCCCTGTACACCTTTCAGTTCAGGGTTATATCAAGATGGCAGCTGAAGGCAGATATGAAGACGCTTTAAAGCTTATCAAGCAGGACAATCCATTCCCTATGATCTGCGGCGCTGTCTGCAACAGAAGATGTGAAGATGCCTGCACAAGAGGAACCATCGATCAGCCTCTTGCTATTGATGAGATCAAGAAGTTCATCGCATCCCTTGACCTTAAGAAAGAGGAGAGATACATACCTCTTTGCGAGAAGCACGACGGCGGTATGTGGAGCGATGATTACAAGGTGGCAGTTATAGGTGGTGGCCCTGCTGGACTTTCAGCAGCATACTTCCTTAGAGAGAACGGATACCCTGTAACAGTCTTTGAGAAAGAAAAGAGAGCCGGCGGAATGCTTATGAATGGTATTCCAAGCTACAGACTGGAAAAGAACATCATCGAGGCAGAAATCGATGTTATCCGTCAGATGGGCGTAGAGTTTAAGTGCGGCGTAGAAGTTGGTAAGGACGTTACAATAGAGCAGCTCCGTGCAGAGGGCTACAAGGCATTCTTTATCGCAATTGGTATGCAGGGGGGAAGACTTGCAGGAGTTCCTGGTGAGGATGCTGAAGGTGTTCAGACTGGTGTTGATTTTCTTCGTAAGATCAATCAGGATCATTCCATTAAGCTTAGCGGCGATACAGTAGTGATCGGTGGTGGTAACGTTGCGATCGACGTTGCAAGAACAGCTGTCAGAGCTGGTGCTTCCAAGGTTACAATGCTGTGCCTTGAGAGTGAAAAAGAAATGCCTGCAGCAAAGGATGAAGTAGAAGAGGCCAGGGAAGAAGGCATCGAAGTTAAGAACGGATGGGGACCTAAGGAAGTAGTTGTTGAAAATGGTCACGTAAAATCAGTTATCTTCAAGAAGTGCGTATCTGTATTTGATTCAGAGCATAGATTTGCACCTCAGTACGACGAGAACGATACAATCGAGATCCCATGTGAGAATCTCCTTCTTTCAATTGGACAGTCAGTTCAGTGGGGAGACCTTCTTAAGGGAACCAAGGTTGAGCTCAACAGAAATGGCACAGCTAAGGCTGATGCTCTTACAAGACAGACAGCAGAGCCTGATATCTTTGTAGGTGGCGATGTATTTACAGGAGCTAAGTTCGCTATCGACGCTATCGCAGGCGGAAGAGAGGGCTACGTTTCTATTAACCGTTTCGTACACAAAGGAAACAGACTTGATCTCGCCCGTGACAGAAGAGAGTTCATAGAGCTTGATAAGGATGATATCAAGGTTGAATCTTTTGATAACGCACAGAGACAGATTCCTGGTAAGAAAGCAGGAGTTGCCAAGGACACATTTGATGATCTTCGCCTTACCCTCACAGAGGAGCAGGTTAAGACTGAGGCAGCAAGATGTCTTGGATGCGGTGCTACAACAGTAGATGAAAACCGCTGTATCGGATGCGGACTTTGCACAACCAAGTGTGAATTCGATGCCATCCACCTCACACGTGATATGCCTGCAGCCAGCACAATGTACAGGTCAGAAGACAAGCTCAAGGCTGTTGGACCTTACGCAGCTAAGCGCGCTGGAAAGATCCTCATCAACAAGATCACAGGCGGCAAGTAATACGCACTATTCCAGTAATATCAGGGGCCTACATTCCGGTCAGGCCCCTTTTTCATGCACAAGACACGGGGACGGTTCTAAGCCACGGGGACGGTTCTGTTGGCTGGTTTTGCTTTTCAAAACCAGCCAACAGAACCGTCCCCGTGGCTTAGAACCGTCCCCGTGTCTTGTACTTGGATAAATAGCCTATTTATGCTATACTATCCATTGTGTTACGAAAATTGTAATAATTGCGGGAAAGCCCACTGGGAGTATATTTGGTAAGGAGATTTTTTAAAGTATATGTTTGATTTTAAGAAGACTGCTGTGGCCGTGGCTACAGTATTTGCTATAGTGTCTGCTCTTACGGGCTGTGAGTCCAAGGATCAGGGAGCTGTCAGAGAGGCTGCAGAAGGGTTTATGGAGGCGGTCAAGACTGGCTCTCAGGATGGTATAAATCAGTATTCGTCTGATGAAGTTGCAAATGGAAGCTTTGTACAGCTCTTTGATGCAGATGCGCTTAAGGAACAGCTTACTACAAGTCTTGGTAATCCCAATCTTGAGGATGAGACAGTGGCGGAGCTTGATGAGTTTTATGCACTGTATTCTTCAATGCTTGAGAAATATGAGATCACAGATATCGCCATGAGTGAAGATGGGAATGTTGCTACAGCCTATATCACCATGACAAACAGCTTCCCTTATGACGTTATTACCAATGAGTCATCTCAGAGTAAGTTTAGCAAGGCTTCAGAGCAATACAATAATGATAATCAGGAAGAGCTGCTGCAGATAACCAATGAGCAGGGTGCAGAGGCGGCGGTTGAGAAGGCATGTAACGACCTTATCCTCATTGCCCTTGATATCTATGAGGAAGAGATAAAGGCTGCTGAACCTGTTACTTATATGCTTGCTCTTACTCTTAACAAGAATGAAGAGACAGGAAGCTGGTATGTAACTTCAGTACAGAGCTATGACAGTTCCATTGCAGGTACGGGAGCGCCGGCAACTGATACAGATACAACAGCCACAGATACCAGCACAGATACTGAGGCTGCAACTGAGGCTTTGTCAGAAGAAGCCAGTGGACAGTAAAAATATATAATCTTTTAATAATTGTCACCTGACATAAGTGCTATCATATATTTATCACACTGTTAACTTTTGATTGAAATATCAAATAGTCACAAGGAGGTAAATAATGCTTGTTCTTTTTAGTGAAGGTGTACTTAAGGATGTAAGTTCAGTAGAAGTGCAGCCACTTGATTTTGGCGATGGCGAGATCAGCGGAACACAGATCAATTTTGTATTGACCAACGGAGATGAGCTTAAATATATTTATAGCCAGAATGTGCCGATTGAGGAGTCTGGTCAGAGAGCTATTGATTTTGTAAGAAGCATTTATAAAGATGGCAAGGGTGATTTTACCCATGAGCCGGTTGAGATGCTCTGATCTTATTGTAAATGAAAAGGTCCTATGCCTTGCGTGCATAGGACCTTTAATATTGCTGTTCTTCCATTAGATTTCTCCATTCTTTGAATC
>CAMVJI010000076.1 GCA_947167765.1 uncultured Butyrivibrio sp.
GCATGCCTGAGTTTAATAAGATTCAGGAGGTCAGCAACTCAGAGGAGTCTGATTCTATTGGTGTTGCCTGCAGCGCACTTTCATTCTCAGAGGATTACAACTACCTTGTGAGCTCCACAGCAGGAGAAAACAATGCCATCGTATTCAAGGTAGATAAAGAGACAGGTCTTTTAACAAAAAAGATCCAGCTGCCTGTAGCAGGAGAGTATCCTAAGGATGTTGCGCTTTTCCCTGATAATAAGCACCTGGTATCTCTAAACCATGAGTCTGATTCACTTACATTCTTTACTGTGGATATGGACGCTGGAACTATGGTAATGAATGGGCCTGAACTTCCAATATCCAGACCCAATTGTATCGTATTCCATAAGCTTGAGGCTTAAGACTTTTTATAAAAAGAGATTATGCTGTCGGCCCTTGAAGATATATTGGATATCATCAGATCAAGGAGCGTAATAGCACACATGGATTCAACAACTACAACGGCTCTTGGAACAACAACAGGGTCGTGACGTCCTTTAATATTTATTGTAATGTTTTCCCCATCCTGATTTATTGTCTCCTGAGTGGAGGCAATGCTCGGGGTGGGTTTTATATATGCTCTTAAAATGATTTCGCTGCCATCTGACATTCCACCCAGGATACCGCCGCTGTGGTTTGTCTTTTTGGTTATTTTTGAACCTACGGCTTCAAAAGCGTCGTTGTTTTCTGAACCGTAGTAACGAGAAACCTGGCATCCGTCGCCGATTTCGATTGCTTTTACAGCACCAATACTCATGACTGCCTGAGAGAACCTTGCATCGAGCTTGTCAAATACTGGTTCACCTATACCTGCAGGAACGCCTTTTATTCTGCATTCAATGACTCCGCCAAGAGAGTCGTTTTTTTCACGGCTCTTTTGGATAAGTTCCATGGCTTTTTTGTCCGCTTCTATATCTGGCATAGCAGTGGGAGTGGTAAGTCTTGCAGCATAGTCTATATTACCAGGATCAATCTCTATATCGCCGATAGACTTAGTGTAGGCAATGACCTCTATGCCCATTTTGCCAAGAAGCTTGGAACAAATAGCACCAGCTGCCACTCGGCCAATGGTTTCTCTGCCAGAACTCCTTCCGCCGCCTCTGTAATCTCTAAAGCCATACTTCATGTCAAAACCATAGTCAGCGTGACCTGGTCTGTAGTAGGATGCTATTTCCTTATAATCTGAGGATTTCTGGGATGTATTTTTAACCATCATGGAAATAGGAGTTCCAGTTGTCCTTCCATCAAAAACTCCAGAAAGGATCTCTACAAGATCATCTTCCTTACGGGATGTGGTTGCGCCTGAAGTGCCAGGCTTTCTTCTGTCTAAAAATTTTTGGATGTCTTCCTCGGTAAGCTCAAGTCCTGCCGGGAAACCGTCTATCACACATCCAAGTGCCTTGCCATGGGATTCTCCCCAGGTAGATACTGTTATATTCTTGCCAAATACTGATCCTGCCATATTACTCCCTTCCTAAATAGCCTGATAATCTTACTTTTTGAATTGTAATATTATTTCCGAAAAAAAATAAGTAGTGAATTTTTTGTGAAAACGTACTATAATACAGTAGTATTATTATAACTAGAGTTCTGGATATCAGAAATAGAGGGGATTTTTGATATGAATGCCAGTAACCTACAGAAGAAACTTACCTTTAAAAGCAAGGTGATTTCTCAAGTAGAAAAATTCAATAGAAAGCATAAGGCTTTGTCTTTTCTTGGACTTGCTTATGCTGTTTTAGCAATAACAACATATAATTTCTTGTTTTATTTTTATAGAAATGGCAAGAGATTTACTGCGCTTGCGTGTATTTTGTTGTTCTTTGTATCAAGCAGCAGCTTTTCCTATCCCGCAATGTCACTTAATATCAGCTTTGCTTCTAATAGCAGCGGTGAAAGTGATGAGGTTTTGGGAACTTCAAGAGCTCTTTCAGATGAGACAGTAGCTGAATCAGATGCTGAGCTTGTAGCTGAGACAGTTGTTGATTCTTCTGTTATCGAACAGGAGAGCACAGACGTCAATCCAGATGTGGCTGAAATTGACAATATGGTTTCTCTTAATGAGATCCTTGAGTCTACAGAGCAGATCGATCCTGAGGCCCTTGCGGCTTACGGATATGTTTCCGATGCTGAGGAAAAAGAAGAGGAAACTGAAGTTCAGGAAGAGTCCTTTAGCAGCGACGACTGGAAGATAGTTCTTGTAAACAAGCAGCACCCGATTCCTGAGGATTATTCCTTTGAGCTTGGAACCATTAGTGGAAGCATGAGATGCGATGAGAGGATCATTACACCACTTCTTGACATGCTTAAGGGAGCGAGAACTGACGGAGTTAATCTTATCGTATGTTCGCCATACAGAGATCTTGACAGGCAGACAATGCTTTTCTCAAATAAGGTAGGCAGATACATGGACGGCGGTTTGTCTTACATGGATGCTTACAATCTGGCTTCACAGGCAGTAACTGTTCCTGGATCATCTGAGCACCAGATAGGTCTTGCAGTTGATATTATCACAGATGGATACTCATCACTTGATGAGGGCTTTGGAGATACAGCAGCTGGTAAGTGGCTTGCAGCTAACAGCAGCAAGTACGGATTTATTCTTCGCTATCCTGATGGAAAAGAAAACATCACCAGTATCGAGTATGAGCCATGGCACTTTAGATATGTGGGCGTAGATGCAGCTACAGTTATTACTGAGAATGATCTTTGCCTCGAAGAATTCTGGAATATTTACGTAGATTAAAGAGAAACGGATTTAGATTTTTATGTACAAGATTTTAAAAAAGGACGGCTCTGCCAAGAGAGCAGAATTTACCACTGTTCATGGCAAGATCCAGACTCCTGTCTTTATGAATGTTGCAACTGTTGCAGCTATTAAGGGTGGAGTATCAACTGAGGATCTGGAGGGTATTGATACACAGGTCGTTCTTTCCAATACTTATCATTTACACTTAAGACCAGGAGACGATCTTATCTATAGAATGGGTGGACTTCACAAGTTTATGAGCTGTAACAAGCCCATTCTTACAGATTCAGGCGGATTCCAGGTCTTTTCTCTTGCTAAGACAAGAAAGATCAAAGAAGAAGGCGTTTATTTTCATTCCCATATAGATGGCCACAAGCTCTTTATGGGGCCTGAAGAGAGTATGAGGATACAGTCCCATCTTGGCTCCACAATAGCCATGGCCTTTGATGAGTGCCCATCAGCCAAAGCTGACCATGATTACGTACAGATGTCGGTTGACAGGACCACCAGATGGCTAAAAAGATGCAAGGCTGAAATGCAAAGAATGAACAGCCTTCCATATACAGTCAATCCTGATCAGATGCTCTTTGGGATCAATCAGGGAGCGATCTTTGATGACATCAGGATAGAGCATGCCAAGGTTATAAGTGACCTTGATCTTGACGGGTATGCAGTTGGAGGTCTTGCAGTAGGCGAATCTCATGAGGAGATGTATCACGTACTAGAGACTGTTGTTCCATATCTTCCACAAGAAAAGCCAACTTATCTTATGGGTGTTGGAACTCCTGCAAATATTCTGGAAGCAGTTGAGAGGGGAGTTGACTTTTTTGACTGCGTATATCCAAGCAGAAATGGAAGACATGGCCATCTTTATACAAACAGAGGCCACATCAATATCATGAATGCAAGGTATGAGCTTGATGATACGCCTATTGAAGAGGGGTGCCAGTGCCCAGCCTGCAGGAGATATTCAAAGGCTTATATAAGGCATCTTCTAAAAGCTGGAGAAATGCTTGGAATGAGGCTCTGCGTTCTTCACAACCTTTATTTCTATAATCACATGATGACAGAAATAAGAGATGCCATCGAAAAGGGAGAGTATGCTTCCTATAAGAGAAACAAGCTCTATGGCATGATGGAATTTGATGGGGAAAGCACAGGAGACTATCAGGGCATAGATAAAAACTGGAGAAAAGGTTAAATTTGTAATCACACGCCATTAAGATTGCACACTTGAATTTAGGTTCTGCATCTAGTATTATGAATTGGTGTATATAATTATTTAAGGTATGGAGGAAGTTATGGGTTTACTTTTAACATCTGAGGCAACTGCCAGTACACAGAGTATTGTTTCTATGGTAGTTGTTTATGCTGCAGTAATCGCAGTTTTCTATTTTCTTTTTATGAGACCACAGCGTAAGGAACAGAAGCAGAAGGCTCAGGTTCTTGCAGCACTTGCAGTTGGTGACAGTGTGCGTACAACAGGTGGGTTCATTGGAACAGTTATCGATATCAATGACGACATGGTTATCGTTGAGTTTGGTAACAACAAGAATTGCCGTATACCTATGGTAAAAGAGGCAATTGTTGAGGTTGAGAAGCCTGAAGATGCGGTAGCAACTGCTAATGATACTTCTGATTCTAAAAAGAAGTAATATTTTTCGTGTCTATTAAAGCCTGATTGGCACTTGCCAATCGGGCTTATTTTCAAATATGGAGGAGAGAGGTATGAAGCTAAATATTACTTGTATTCCTGGTGATGGAATTGGCCCTGAGATTGTTGCTGAGGCTAAAAAGGTCCTTGGAAGAGTATGTGAAGTCTATGGACATGAACTTATTACCAGAGATGTTCTTATGGGCGGCTGCTCAATTGATGCCTATGGCGTTCCTCTTACAGAGGAAACTATAGAGGCAGCAAAGAGCGCAGACGCTGTTCTTATGGGATCTATAGGTGGAAACACATCCACATCTCCCTGGTACAAATTAGAACCATCAAAAAGACCTGAAGCTGGACTTTTAGGTATAAGAAAGGCACTTAATCTTTTTGCTAATCTTCGCCCTGCTTATCTTTATCCTGAGCTTATGAAGGCCTGCCCATTAAAGGAAGAATCAGCGAAAAAAGGCTTTGATATGCTCATTATGAGGGAGCTTACTGGTGGTCTGTACTTTGGAGAACGCTTTACAAAAGAAGTTGATGGTGAACTTACAGCAACAGATACTCTTGTATATAAAGAGAGCGAAATAAGACGAATTGCCATAAAAGCCTTTGAGGTTGCCAGAAAGCGCAGAAAGAGTGTTATCAGCGTTGATAAAGCTAACGTACTTGATTCCTCAAGACTGTGGCGCAAGGTAGTAGAAGAGGTTGCTAAGGATTATCCTGACGTTACACTAGAGCACATGCTGGTTGACAACTGCGCAATGCAGCTTGTAAGGGATCCTTCACAGTTTGATGTGGTACTTACTGAGAACATGTTTGGTGATATTCTTTCTGATGAAGCCAGCATGATAACAGGTTCCATTGGAATGCTTCCCAGTGCTTCACTTAATGACACAAGCTTTGGACTTTATGAGCCAAGCCACGGAAGTGCTCCTGATATTGCTGGCAAGGATATTGCCAATCCTATTGCAACAGTTCTTTCAGCAGCAATGATGCTAAGATACTCCTTTAACCTTGATAAAGAGGCTGATGCAATTGAAAGAGCTGTATCAAAGGTTTTAGAGGATGGATACAGAACAGTCGACCTTCTTGGAAACTCAGCTGGAGATTCCTATAAACAGGTAGGCTGTAAGGAAATGGGAGATCTTCTCGTTGAACGAATCACTGACCTATAAAACTGAAAAGAAAATATATGATTTTTTGCCTCATGAACCAGAGACCATGGCAGCCACTTTGTTTGTTATAGGAATGGCAGCTTACTATTTCTGGAGGATGTTTGCAATAACACCAAGTTACGATGAGCTGTACACTTACTATACCTTTATAAGCAGGGGGCCCATTTACGCAGCAATTCACTGGCCTCTTCCCAACAATCATGTTGGATATTCAGTATTATCTGCAATGCTTAACTACACAGGTAATTCTTATATAGGCCTTAGGGGAGTATCTTTTGTCTGTGCAGTTTCAAACCTGATTCTTGTTTACAGGATATGCAAAAGATACTACGCTCACGGACTTGCTTTTTCAGCAATGCTATTATACTCGTCCATGCAGATAGTCAATGAGTACTCAATTCAGGGAAGAGGATACACTCTTGGAATAACCTGTTTTTTGATCTCAATTTACTGTGCATCTTATATCTGCAATGCTGACGAGACCAGGAATAAGTACTTTTGGGCACTTGGAATTTCTTTTGTCCTTTCGCTTTATACAGTTCCAAGCAATGTATATTTTGTGATACCTGTAAGTGTTGCAATAGGAGCATATCTTCTTATCAATGCTTACCGCAGCAGGGATATGCATGGGAATATTGCTGAGACATCCTATTTTAAGAAGTTTAAAAAGTTCTTTATTACCGGGATACTGGCAGCTCTTATTACTTTTTTCCTGTATGCTCTTATCTGGCTTGCAATTGGATCTAACCTTCTTGTGAAGACAGAGGGCAGTGGATATTTTGGACTTAGTCATGCCACGGTACTTCTCAGAAGCCCTGTCACATCTCTTTTGACAGGAGCAAGATATATGCTGGATCAGCCCTACATTCAGAGCTTGCCTCAAGGGGAATTTGCCAAAAGAGTCCTTGGCTGGAGCAACAGCTTATATGAATATATGCTTCCCGGCCTTGCGCTTACGATACACATCGTTGTGGTGGTTTCTTTGGGAGTTGCAGTGTATGAGTGTATAAGGCACTTTGCTTACTCAAGGACAATTATCAATCTTATGGTTTTGAGCAATATGCTGATCACAGGTGCTATGCTGGTGATACAGCAAAAGCTCCCATATCTGAGAGTCTTTACTTACTCTTCGGTTGTTGTAACTCTATGCTTTTGTGCCTGTATTGAGAGGCTTATAAATGTGACCATAAGGATCTACAACAGGGAAATAAAGGGCGCAGATGAAAAGACAGTTCACAAGGAAACAGAGACTACCATTAAGGGAGATAAGTGGTACTCAGGAATTGGGGTATATATTCCTGTTTTGGCTGCGATAGTTCTTTTCGTATTAAGGTTCATAACACCAACCTTTACCTGCCAGCTTGATGACAGGGAGAATGATCTTTTAGAAACCTTGTATGTAGCCTCGGTAGATAAAAGACAGAATATGGCTGTTCTTGACTGTGATCAGCAGTATCTTCTTAAGTTTGCCTGGGATATAGACTGTAATAAAACTGATGTAACTGACGCAGATTGTGTTATCATAGACAAAAACATGATGACGCCAATGTACAGCGGAGAGGATTTTTGGAAGTTTTATCAGACCTATGAGACCATTGACTGGGATTATGTGAAAACTCTTCGTGCTATCTATGAAAATGAGAGATTCATTCTATATGTAAAATAAGGAGGAGATGAAATGGCTATGAATAGCGACAGAGTAATGAAGGGGCTCCAGCAGGCTCCACACAGAAGTTTGTTTAATGCACTTGGTTTTACTGAAGAAGAGAGAAACAAACCACTTATTGGTATTGTGAGCTCTTATAATGAGATCGTTCCTGGTCATATGAACCTTGATAAGATTACAGAAGCAGTTAAGCTGGCTGTGGCTGAAGCTGGTGGAATGCCTGTAGTTGTTCCTGCAATTGCTGTTTGTGACGGTATTGCAATGGGACATATTGGAATGAAGTACTCACTTGTTACAAGAGACCTTATTGCTGACTCTACAGAATGTCTTGCTATTGCCCATGCTTTTGATGGAATGGTATGCATTCCCAACTGCGACAAGAATGTACCAGGTCTTTTGATGGCAGCTGCAAGAGTTAATATTCCTACTGTTTTTGTTTCAGGCGGTCCTATGCTTGCTGGAAGGATCGACGGACACAAGACATCTCTTTCATCACTTTTTGAGGCTGTTGGATCGGTTTCAGCTGGAAAGATGACTAATGAGAAGCTCTGCGAATATGAAGAGAAGGGCTGTCCTACCTGCGGATCATGCTCTGGTATGTACACTGCTAATTCCATGAACTGCCTTACAGAGACAATTGGTATGGGACTTCCTGGAAACGGAACAATTCCAGCAGTTTATTCTGCAAGGATCCGTCTAGCCAAGAAGGCTGGCTACGCTGTAATGAACCTTGTTGAAAAGAACATCAGACCAAGAGATATCATGACAAAAGATGCGTTCATGAATGCTCTTACCCTTGATATGGCGCTTGGATGCTCAACAAATACAATGCTTCATCTTCCTGCTATTGCACATGAGGCTGGAGTAGAGCTCAACATGGAAATTGCTAACGAAGTATCTTCAAGAACACCAAACCTTTGCCATCTTGCACCTGCAGGTCCTACATACATGGAGGATCTTAACGAAGCTGGCGGTGTTCCTGCAGTTATGTCTGAGCTTGTTAAAAAAGATCTTTTGAAACTTGATTGCCTTACAGTTACAGGAAAAACTGTAAAAGAAAACATTGAAGGCGCTGTAAACAGAAATCCTGAAGTTATAAGACCTATTGAAAATCCATATATGCAGTCAGGCGGAATTGCTGTTCTTAAGGGCAATCTTGCTCCTGATACAGGTATAGTGAAAAAGTCAGCTGTTGTTCCTGAGATGATGGTTCACGAGGGACCTGCAAGAGTATTTGACTGCGAGGAGGATGCTATTGAGGCAATCCTTGGCGGCAAGATCGTTTCAGGTGATGTTGTTGTTATCAGATATGAAGGACCTAAGGGCGGCCCTGGAATGAGAGAGATGCTCAATCCTACCTCAGCAATTGCTGGTATGGGACTTGGATCAACTGTTGCCCTTATCACAGATGGAAGATTTTCTGGAGCAAGCAGAGGAGCATCTATCGGACATGTTTCTCCTGAGGCTGCGGTAGGCGGACCTATTGCTCTTGTTGAAGAAGGAGATATCATCAGCATAGATATTCCTAATAACTCTCTTAACCTCAAGGTATCTGATGAGGAGCTTGAGGCAAGAAGAGCTAAGTGGCAGCCAAGAGAGCCTAAGGTTACAACCGGATATCTTTCAAGATATCGTGAGCTTGTAACTTCTGGTAACAGAGGAGCTATCTTGGAAATCCCCAGAAAATAAGTTTTGATAATATATTTGTGAGGAGTATGGAAAAATGGTATTAACAGGATCTCAGATTGTTCTTGAATGCCTTAAGGAGCAGGGGGTAGATACAGTATTTGGCTACCCTGGAGGAACAATCCTTAATGTCTACGATGAACTGTATAAACAGCAGGATAACTTTCTTCATATATTGACATCTCATGAACAGGGAGCAGCTCATGCTGCTGACGGTTATGCAAGATCAACAGGTAAGGTAGGCGTATGTCTTGCCACCAGCGGACCAGGCTCAACCAACCTTGTTACAGGAATAGCTACAGCCTATATGGATTCAGTTCCAATGGTTGCAATTACTGCCAATGTTAACCTGCCTCTTCTTGGAAAAGACACTTTCCAGGAGGTTGATATTGCAGGAATAACAATGCCTATTACAAAGCATGGTTATATCGTTAAGGACATTAAGGTCCTTGCTGATACTATTAGAAAAGCCTTCAAAATTGCAAGAACTGGCCGCCCTGGCCCGGTTATTGTAGATATAACCAAGGATGTTACTGCTGCAAGCTGCGAGTACAGACCTGTTATCATTACTGACGAAGAGCCTGAAAAGGACTTTAATGAGGACGATGTAAAGGCAGCTCTTAAGCTTATCAAGGCATCCAAGAGACCATATATCTATGTTGGCGGCGGAGCTGTAATATCCGGAGCATCAAAAGAACTCAAGGAGTTTGCTGAGCTTATAGACGCTCCTGTATGCGATACGCTTATGGGTAAAGGCGCCTTTGATGCTGAAAACAAGCTCTACACAGGCATGATCGGAATGCATGGCACAAAGACATCAAACTTTGGGGTAAGTGAGTGTGACCTGCTCATTACTCTTGGTGCCAGATTCTCTGACAGAGTAATCGGAAATGCCAAAACCTTTGCTGGTAAAGCCAAGATACTTCAGGTTGATGTGGATGCCGCAGAGATAAACAAGAACATTAGGACCAATGTTTCGGTTATTGGCGATCTTAAGGAAGTTCTTAAAGTCTTTAATTCAAAGCTTGAGCAGATGGATCACTCTGACTGGATTAAAAAGATCCAGGATTATAAAAAGAAATATCCGCTTAGCTATGAGACAAATAAGCTTACATGCCCTTACATTATTGAAGAACTCTACAATCTCACTAAGGGAGATGCCATCATTTCCACAGATGTTGGTCAGCACCAGATGTGGACTGCCCAGTATTACAAGTTTAACAGGCCAAGAACTCTTTTGACATCCGGAGGACTTGGAACTATGGGATATGGCCTTGGGGCTTGCATTGGAGCTCAGGTAGGCAATCCAGATAAGCTCTGCGTCAATATTGCTGGAGATGGCTGCTTTAGAATGAACATGAATGAGCTGGCAACTGCATCAAGATACAATCTGCCTATCATTGAAATCGTTATAAATAACCATGTTCTTGGAATGGTAAGGCAGTGGCAGACTCTTTTCTATAACAAACACTACTCACAGACTGTCTTTGAGGATAAGGTGGACTATTGTAAGGTTGCAGAGGGCCTTGGCTGCGAGGCCATAAGAGTAACCAAGAAGTCTGAAGTTGTACCAGCATTGAAGAAAGCTATTAAATCCAAGAAACCTGTGCTTATAGATTGTATAATAGAAGAGGATGACAAAGTATTTCCTATGGTGCCTGCCGGGGCGTCCATAAGTGAAGCCTTTGATGCATCTGATCTTGAGGCTAAAAAGAAATGATCTGAAAATAGACTTGTGAGGGGTTTATAGGAGATTATGAAAAAAGCACTGCGGGGCTCAGTGATAGGACTGGTGGCAATACTTCTTGTACTTGCCATTGTCTATGTCCTTCTGGGGTTTTATTACATGGAAGGCTTTCCATGTTTTACCTGGA
>CAMVJI010000077.1 GCA_947167765.1 uncultured Butyrivibrio sp.
TTGAGACCACCATCGGCAAGACACAGTACGAGGTTGTTATGAACTTCAAGGAAGATGGCATGAGTATGCAGGAAAAGGCACTCAGAGCCGTAAAAGAGGGCATTTCCGAGGATAGCAAGCCTGCATAGTATATTGCAAATGACACCAATTTGTTCTTGACAAAATGCTTCCAAAAGGCACAATCATTCTTGAATGTGGAAAGATGCTAGCAAGGGGCAAAGTTCGCATGGAACCAGTACCTTCAGGGCAGTATGAAAGGAATGCAGATGGCAGCTTTAAGCTTGGCAAGGATGGAAAGAAAATACCCATATACAAGAAAGACAAGCGTGGAAAGATAAAACTCCGCCCGATGAAGAGGAACGGCAAAGTTGTTCGTGATGCGTATGACATCAAGATATTCAACACAATCAACTTCAAGAAATCAATGCACTATAATCCCTTTGCCTATATTCGTAAGGAAGAAGATATACAGACACTTGTTACAACACTTATCGAGAATACAAAAGGTGAAGGCGATAAATCTGGTGAAGACTTCTGGGTAAAAGCGGAGAAACTCTTGTATGGTGCTTATATTGGGTATCTCTACTATGAGGCTCCAATTGAAGAACAGAACTTTGCAACACTCTTAGAACTGCTTAATGCTTCTGAATGCAGGGAAGATGATGAGAATTTCAAAAACGCTGTGGATCTTCTCTTTGAGGACTTGGAGTCTCAGAATCCAAACCATTATGCAGTGCGTCTCTATAAAGACTATAAATTAGCGGCTGGCAAGACAGCAAAATCTATTCTCATATCATGTGCGGCAAGGCTTGCGCCATTCCAGATTGAGAGGATCAGGGAGATAACAAGTTATGACGAGTTATCACTTGATACTCTGGGGGACCATAAAACAGCATTGTTCGCCATTATATCTGATACAGACAAAACCTATAACTTCCTTGTCAGCATCATGTTTACACAGCTGTTCAATGTTCTCTGCACAAAAGCAGATGATTTCTATGGAGGAAGGCTTCCGGTACACGTACGGTTCCTCTGTGATGAGTTCGCCAATATCGGCAGAATCCCTGATTTTGAGACAAAAATAGCAACCATAAGATCAAGAGAGATATCAGCAAGTATAATCCTTCAGTCTAGGTCACAGCTTAAGACCATGTATAAGGATGCAGCTGAAAATATCATTGATAACTGCGATACAAAGCTTTTCCTTGGAGGTTCAAGTAATGAAACACTAAAGAAACTGTCTGAGGAACTGGGTAAAGAGACCATTGATCAGAGAACGACATCTGTAACAAAGGGAAGCCAGGAATCGTCAGGTATTAATAACCAGAAACTGGGACGAGAACTTCTCACCATGGATGAGATTGCAGTCTTAAATAGGGGAGAGTGCATATTACAGCTGACTGGAGTAAGGCCTTTTAAGTCAAAGAAGTTTGATATTACAAAGCACAAGAGATATGGACTCCTTAAAGATAGCAGCGAAAAGAACAATTTTGATATTGAGATATTCCTTAAGAAAAAAAGAAAGGAAAACGTCCTGGATATTAAGGCAATAGCCAAACATTATCCGGACATGCAGGTAAAAACCTGTGCAACGTATGATGCCAAGGTAGCATGTTAAGAGCAGAAAGACGCTACTATGCGGGCTATTTTGGTTCATTATATTCAGACAACAAAAGAAGGAGGGAAAACCATGGGAGCAAATGATGTTTTAAGATTCAACGTCCAGACCGAGATGGAGAAGGAACGTGCAGACAAGCGCATCGTATCTTATGCAAAAGCATATGCGGAAGCGCTAAAAACCCAGAAGAATGAGAAAAAAGACTAACAGCACAAGGAGGAAAAACAGATGAACGAAGATTTTGAGAAGTTCGCGAATGAGGTCAAGGACCGCATTTTTGAGAACAGTGGGGACAGGGATAACCTTGATATTGAACTTAGACATGTGCAGAAGGTAAACCAGCAGGATCTTCTGTCACTTACGGTAAAGCCGAAGGATTCCAATATTGCGCCATCCGTATACCTTAACTCAGCATTTGAGGCATACCAGGAAGGCCAGTCGATGGAGAATATCCTTCATTCCTTGGAGAATACAATAACAGAGCATTCAATTGTAGATAAGATCGATGTTGATTTCATTTCCAAGTTTGAAGGGGTGAAAGATCAGATATTTCCCAAGCTGATTAATAAGGACATGAACAATGAGCTTCTTGATAAAGTACCGCATTATGACCTTGGGGATCTTGCCGTGCTCTTTTATGTAAAAATTGAGAATCCACAGTTCGGAGGAGGTTCTGTCACAGTAAATGACCAGATCTTTGAGCAGTGGGGTGTAGATGATAAGACAGTCATGGATGCAGCCATGAAGAATCTTAAGGACAATACCCAGTGTAAGGATTTGTTTGGTTTCATTCAGGAGATTGCTCCGGGTTTGAATGATGCATTTGAGACAGATGTACCTGTAGACAAATCGCCCATCATTTTATCAACAGACAGTCAGATGTTTGGTGCGGCTGCAATCCTCAATGAGGACATTATGAAGGGGCTATGTGACAGAGTAGGTGGAGATATAGTCATCATCCCTTCAAGCATCCATGAGTGCCTGATATTGGGTGATGAGAATACACCTGATCAGGAAAGAGCCCTTAATCAGATGGTCCATGAAGTAAACACGACTACTGTAGCACAGGAAGATCTTCTGTCCGAGCATGTCTATCACTTCAATGGAGAGGAGCTCATGTATAAAGAAATCCCTTTAAATGCAAGCCTTGAAACGATAGAGAATACACCTTTCACAAACCTTGATCTTGTGAGCGCACAGACAGGAGATATTTACCGCATGGGAAAGGAAGAAAAGGAAGCTGAACAGGGGAAAGGACTTACAGCTGACAAGGCACAGGAAAAGAATGCTGTGGTTAATATCGAGGATAAGAAGCAGGGGCACAAGAGAGACGAGCTTGCAATGTAATGAAAAAACCATGAAAACTATAGGCGGTATGGCTAAAGCTGTGCCGCCTCATGAAAAAACTGTTTCACATGAGGCCAGAAAGATGACAAAAGACGCATTGATAGATGATAAAGATAACCTTTTTTTACAGATAATTCCAAAAAGAACGCTGGAATCAGTTTACCTCAGTGATTCCGTATACAGGCCATGTGCAGAGCTCCTTGATGAGATGGAACACAGGGATCTATTAAGGGAAAAGAACATGGAGCCAAGAAACAAGCTTCTGATGGTAGGAACACCCGGAAATGGAAAGACTACCCTTGCAGAAGCCCTAGCAGGAGAGTTAGATTATCCGCTATATATCGTAAGATACGACAATATCATGAGTGATGACATAGGAAAGAGTGCAGACCGTCTGGGAAAGGTGTTCGAGGCGGTGAAAGGAAAGCGATGTGCCTTGTTTTTTGATGAGTTTGATACCATTGGAAAATCTAGGAGCGACCAGCATGACAACTCAGAGTTTAAGAGACTTGTTTCATCACTTCTTGTTCAGATAGATCATCTTTCCACGGATGTACTTGTAATGGCTGCAACAAATCTTGAATCAGCACTTGATAATGCGGCGTGGAGAAGATTTCAGATAAAGGTACAGCTCGAAAGACCACAGAGGGAGGACCTTACACGGTGGTTCATTGATTATGAAAAAAAGCACGGATTTGAATTCGGAGTACCTGCAGAAGAACTTGCAGAGTCCGTGTATGGGAAATCTTATTCAGATGCAGAGGAATTGGGGCAGTCTATTTACCGTCAGATGATAATCCATCCCGATGAGGATCCGGAAGAGATAACCAGACGTCAGATGAGATTTCATAAGCATCAGAAAAATATTTTTTAAGGGGGCAGGAAATGCAGATAGTAGCATTTTTATCGGAGAATCAGTTCTATGGATCAAGCCTTGGTATGAGCATATTTACTTATGTGTTCATAATTGCTGGAGCAATCCTTTGTGTTGCAGTTGTTCATCAGAAAAGGCCGCTGGCGGTACTTGCTTACAATATTACAATCATGAACCTTTTATACCTCATGGCATTTTATGACTTTGATATGTATAGAAAGCTACCTGGGATGGACGGCATCAGAGCTAAGGATATCTTTGGAAGTGGTGTAATAACGGGACTAATAAATGCGATATGCATAATAACTATATTTGCTCTGTTAAAGGTGATAAAGAGGCTACGGAGCGATTACAGATATTCTCTGTGATTTAACGATAGGAAACAGAATGATTATTTGTGCCGGAGGAGAGGTATGAAGTTAGTTATATGTGAGAAGCCAAGCATGGGCAGGGCAGTGGCAACAGCCCTTGGGGCATATGAAAAAAAGGATGGATACATGGAAGGGAATGGGTATATTGTCTCATGGTGTTTTGGACATCTTTGGGGGCTACAGGATCTTGAAATGTATTTGAATCCTGAATATAAGCACGGAGACAAGGCAAAATGGACACTTGATATTCTGCCATTTTACCCCAAGAACTGGGAATTCCGGTATTTCATATCTGATCCAGGTAATAAAAAGCAGGACAAGCTACTGTATCAGCTCATGACAAGAAAGGATGTTGATACCATATATGCCAGTGGAGACGCAGACCGGGAAGGGGAAGTCATCATAAGGAATGAGTTTGTGCAGCACCATATTACTGGAAAAAAGATATTAAGATTATGGCTTCCGGCGCTTACACCTGAATCTATCAGAGAAGCGGTGAAAGATGCTAAGCCGGATAGTGAATATGATGGATATGACAATGCAGGACGCGCAAGAGCCTATGTTGACTGGCTTTTCGGGATAAACCTTTCAAGATATGCGACCCTTAAGGCAGGGATAAAGCTTAATATCGGGCGCTGTATGTGCCCTATCATTTCAAAGATTGTCCAGCGTGACAATGAGATCAAAAATTTTGTTCCTCAGAAATATATCGCAGTTGAGTCAGGGAATGAAGATTCGCCGTTTATTCTTAAGAGTAAGCATAAGTTTGACCTTAAGGACATTGGATTGGCAGAAAAGTTATGTGATGAATATAATGCTGCAGGAGCATACGTTTCAGATATTACGACCAAAATATCCAAGGTGAGAGCTCCGAGACTTTTTTCCCAGAGCGATCTGCAGTCCTATATCTGTAAGAAAAATAAGAAAATGTCGCCACAGAACGTCCTTGATACAGTCCAGGCGCTGTATGAAAAAGGCTTTGTTACATACCCAAGGACATCCTCGAACTTTCTTGCAGAAACAGAAATCTCGAAGACGGATGCCATTATCAATGCAATGATTTCTTCAGGAGTGGAAGGGATAGAGAATAAACCGGGGAATAAGAACATATTTGACGATTCAAAGGTGGAATCCCACAGCGCACTCACACCAACAGACAAAATACCAGATGCGTTGCCAGATACGGAAAGGGAGGTATATGAGGCTATCAAAAATCGCTTCTGCGCAGTCTTCTGTAGCGAAGACTATCTTGTAAATAAGACAACTATAGAAGTCACATGTGCTGAAGAGACGTTCAAAGTACAGGGGAATATCATGGTACAGCCTGGATGGACGGTCTTTGAGGAGCCTGCAAAGAAGGATAAGATTCTTCCTGAGGTACATAAAGGTGACAGAATACCGACAGACTTTAAGGCGGTAGAAAAAGAAACATCCCCACCAAAACGATTTACGGTGGAATCGCTTAATGCCTGGATGAAAGCGCCCATGAGAGGTGAAGAGGACCTTAATAAGAAAATCTATTCCGAGGATGAATGGAAGGATATCCTGGCAGATGCAACTATCTGTACAGAAGCAACAAGGGCAGCCACACTTGATAAATGTATTAAGGAAAAATATATCGCTTTAAAAGACGGTACTTACAGTTCACTTGAAAAGGGACACCTTCTTGTGGATGCCATGGAACAGCTTCATATTGATCTGTCGCCTGAAAAAACTGTTGAGCTTCAGAGACAGATCCATGATGTGCAGGAAGGAGTGTTAGCTTATACAGATATACTGGAAGCAACAAAGAAAATCATAGATGAAATAATAGGCAGAAATTCGGAGATTGAGAGCAAATATGCAGCTTCAGCTACCGGAAGGAAAAATATCGGCATATGCCCAAGATGTGGATCACCGGTTTATGAAGGAAAGCTCAATTTCTATTGCAGCAAAGGGAAAGAATGTGGTTTTGCTTTATGGAAATCAAATAAACTACTGGAATCCATGAAGGTGAACATCACACAGGCAAGAGCCCAAAAACTACTTGAGAACAAAAAAGTATTCATTAAAGGATTATATAGCAAGAAGAAAGATGCAAGATTTGATGCATTCATAGCCTATGAAGATACCGGATCGTATGTAAATTACAAGATAGAGTTTGGAAAAGCATGATAACAGGTGATTGCATTTGGGTAGCGTGAATTCTGCGCGTATACGCGCCGGAAGCATATTAAAAACAATAATAACAACCGTAATTATATATTAAAGGTGACTAAAAAGGGAAGACGAGAGGAGTAGTAGCAGATGAGCAAAGATGAATCAGGAATAGTGAGAAGCCAGTATAGCAATTTCCTTGGAACGGATACCGTGATGCATGAGAATACAGAAAAATCTGTAAAGAAACATGATACACAGGTGGATATATCCCTTAAGAAACAGCAGGAATTGGATGTACTTAAAGGTAAAGATTACAACTACATGGCAGAGCAGGATGCAGAACCTGGATACGATAAGATAGATGGGATAATAAGTACTCCGTCTAATCTTGATCTTATTGATGGGATTGTAGATTCAGAAGAAGAGATAAGGTTTATTGAGGCCAGCAAGGAAACTCACTCCCCCAATCATCCAATGAATTCTTCTAGTAAGCGCCCGTCTGTGCTTGAAGCACTTGAAAAAAAGAAGGAGATCGTGCAGCAAAGAGAGCAGGATAGATTGTTAAGAGAACTCGAAAAAACACATGATTCCAGCTATGTGAGGTGAAAACATGCCAGAATATACATGTGGTTCCTTTGGAATAAAACTCAATGGATGTGGTGGTACATGGAGAGCTGTCAGGAAGAATGAAGAGGGATTTTTATTGTGGGAATCCGAAACCTATGGCTCTAAAGCTATGAAAGTGCTCACTGATAGAGAAGGTCTTGTCCTTTATAATAAAGCAAGCTCTTTTAAGGATTTTGGAGTTATAACACAGATTTCCAAATATAAACGCGTTCGGGATAGCATTTGCAGAGAACTTCTCGTGAAAGAATTTGGCAAACAGAACGGGAAAACAATCAAAAGGAAGGAAGATAATTCCGAAAAAAAAGAAAATAATACCCAGAATGTCCAGCCACAATCTGAGGATAGAACTTCAGTGAATGGTTCTTCAGACCAGAAGAATACACCAAAGCGTCCTGAAAAAAGAAAAGCATCCGGTAATAATGCTCATGCCAGGGAATCTGTGATGAGCAAGCTCAGAGAATACCAAAAATATATAGAAGACAAGAAACCTAAAGCGCAGTAGTGGTTTTCCATGTGTTCGTATAAGCTTGAACATAGACTTACACACTTAACTTGACACTCTCAACAAAGGCCATCCAGATTGATGGCCTTTTTGGTTCAAATATTAACACTCACATGGTCTGTTTAGAAAATACTTCGCGAATCAATTTCTGATTCATCACTTCTCTGTCTTCGGGAGTCTCACATATCTTTATCTTTGATGCATCCTTTACCCTAAAGAGGATTTCCTCAAGCGACTGTGGTTTGTGGAAAAAGAAACCCTGTGCTAATTCGCAGCCTATTTCCTTAACAAACATTAGCTGGTCTTCTGTCTCCACTCCCTCAATCAGTGTATGTATACCAAGTTTTCCTGCGACGTACACAAGCTCTTTAAGGATAAGCCTGTTAACACCTCCATTGTCATCAAGATGCCTCATGAGCTCCATGTCATATTTGATAAGATCAAATTCAAATTGACTGAACATATTAATTGCAGAGTAACCACTCCCAAAATCATCAAGCCAAAGCTTGTATCCATTTTCTCTTATGCGCCTTAACTGCTCATGAAGGTTATCTTCTCCTGTTGCCAGATCCTGTTCAGTAATTTCTACGATGAAATAGCTCTTATCAACATACTGATCCATGCCATACTCATCGTATATCCTGTTCATTTCATCTAAGATATCGGCGTGATCAAAATCCTGTCTCGAAAAGTTCACGGATACCGGCACCAAAGGCAAGCCTTTCTCGTGGCGTATCTTTACCTCACGGCATACCTCTTCGAACATATATAAATCAAGTTTATACAGCAGATGATATCTTAAAAGTGTTGGGATAAACTCTCCAGGTGATATCATGCCACGGTTTGGATCGATCCATCTGGCCAGGCCTTCAAATGCCGCGATTTTTCTGTTCTCTATACGATACAGTCCGTGATAATAGACCTTTATTCGATGCTCTTCAAGTGCCTGTTCTATATTCTCAAGTATATAACGGCTGTTCCAGTATGCCTCTTCAACTTCCGGTGAGAAGAATTCTACAGATCTGTTCATGTCATTCTCTATATGCCTGATGGCATGCTTGGCATGGTCAAGTGCTTCTCCAAGATCCATATATTCATCGATGGGTGCAACTCCAAACCTCAGCCCTGAAGTATTACCAAATGCATCCCTTTGCACTATTTGGTTCGATTCATTAAGCCTTTGTACCAATTCGTTCTCATCAACCCTGGTGATAGCCACAAAATGGTCATCCGAATATCTTGTAAGCAGGGCCTTGGGAAACTGGGCTTTCAGAGTTTCTGCAGCCAGGCAAAGCAGCCGGTTGCCCTCATCAAAACCATAGTTATTATTGTATGACTGCATTGCAGAGATGTTGGTATAAATGATATGCGGAGTACGCTTTTCAGCACGCACTGTGTTAATCTTTTCTTCACCAAATTCATGCAGATAATTTATATTCGGAAGTTTTGTCAGAGGATCAGTATAAAAGCGATCTTTTTGGAACATCTTATATTCTTTTATCTTATCTATCGTCACTTCTCTGGTTGTAGAAAGATTTGAATACGTAATCACTGCCAGCTCAGTTCCGTCAGGCATTGTCTGCCATTTTCCAAGACCATGCATCTGCACATATTGTGGCGGGACTTCATTACCATCATCCACGGAGTCAATCCTTACACGGAACACAATATCGTAAGGCCCCCTCTGATGAAGAAAGTCATCACTGATCTGAGAAACTATTCCAACATCATCAGGGTGCATGCGCTCAAACATACCTCTTTTGATCCATGCAAGAGCATCATCATTACTTAGTCCCGTATTTTGGGCAAATCCTCCTGACACGAGCACTGGTTCACCCTTGTGATCTATGTTCTGGTAATAAACAAACGAAAGCGGACTGCTTTCATACGCTTTTTTCATGTCTTCGGGGAACTTGTACATTGCAGGTCTCCTTATACATCTGATTAATAAACAGCTTTACCACTTTCATTATATGCTATAAATCCTTGCATAATTGTAATCTGAGCATTAAATATATATGAATTTTCTATATGGCTAAAACTCCATAGACAGGCATTTGGGGAGTGTGTGTTCCATGGTTTTTCATTTATTCTTGGTCCTTTTTGCCATCTGGATCAGTATTGTTTTTTAGCATTTCTGCTTCTATGAGCTTGTTAACATAGGCATTTATAGACTCCACACCATGTTCATGCAAAAGCTCTATCGTTCCTTTGGGGAATCGTATGGTCATCGTATCAAATTTATCATCATATTTCTTCATTGCTTTTTTCTGTGCATCAGAAGTCTCTTTTCTAGCCATTAACATATCCTCCAGGCGGGTAATAAGTGTTTGTAATATAACTATAATACATATCATGATATATGAACCATATATTTGTTAAAAGTATACATAGTAGAAAAATCAGAGCTGATGCTATAATCATCCTGTAATACATCTATGGTTCATATACAACGGGTAAGGCGGTGAAATATTATGGATGAAATGTGCGCAAATATCGGTGGGCTTATCGCCAATTGTCTAATGATTATATTGTTTTTCAAGTTTGTATGGCCACTCATATGTCAGTGCATAACGGTGATTGACAGCTTCATATTAACGCTTCTTTTTGGCTTCGCCATTAAGGATAACGTTTTCCATGGATCCTTGCATCCGGTATTTATCATACTGATTTTTGCAGGACTGTTCATTGGCCTCATGTGGCTAATGCACACAAAGTATGGATTTGTCCTGTCTGCTCTGTTCATGTCATATGTGTGGACGGATTTTATAGTAGGGGAGTTCAGCAGACACTGGAAATCTTATGATCTAATATGGGGAATCTTCATTGGTGTATGCAGCTTTCTTCTCATTTTGTATTTCCATTGGAAAGATTATAGCAATTTGTCACCAATGTAATACCATTTCAACAGACTGTTGATGATATTGAGTGAGGAAAGTGCGATATATTAACAAAAAAGGTAATGTCGGCGTCGGCAGGAAAGAGGTTGCTGAAAGGTGCTCCTTTCCTGTTTTTTAGTAGTCGTATTTTTGTTATTTTACGCTGTTGATTAACATAGGTATTTATGCTAATATTTAACCAAACATACGC
>CAMVJI010000078.1 GCA_947167765.1 uncultured Butyrivibrio sp.
CAGCAAGATCGCCACTGTTTCCAACCATCTTATTAAGGACCGCTTCAAGCTTACCCTGGATGGTCATATCCTTACCAGGCTGACGCTCCCACCCATGGTACCTTGTTCCGTCATAACTTATGATAAATTTAAAATTGCGCTTCATAATCTGTGCCAATCTCTTTATCCAAGAACAACGTCTATATTGTGGCTGTCTTCAGACAGTCCATCTATGATGTCAGTTCCGATTATCATGCAGCCATCACCTGCTGTCTCAAGCTCTTTTCCATCAATAGAAACACTCTTAATAGCGTATGAACCAGCATCCTTCTTATATGGATTACTATAAGTAATTGTAAGCTTTTTGCCTCTGAAAACAAGGCTTATGGAAGCTAATCCCTTATCATCAAACTGTGAAAGAACAAGTTTAGGATCGAGGCACAGCTCTCCCGCAAGTCCGCAAACGCCAAACTCCTCAGTTACCACAGTCATAAGATACCAGCTGGCAGCTCCTGTGAGGTAGTTATAAAGTCCTCTTCCCTCGCCGTTAAAGTACTCAGGAATACCTGGGTAGATCCTGCTGGTTTCAAAGTCCTTAGCAGTTTCATATAAGGAGTTAAGGGCTTTAAATCCCTCTTTTGCAAAGCCTCTCTTATAAAGGGCATTACCAAACATTACTGCCATATGTGAAAAGACAGCGCCATTCTCCTTATCTCCGTAGGAGAATCCAAACATTCTTCCAAGATCTGTTCTAAGAGCCTTAAAGTCAGTATTTAGACGATATCCGCCGATTTCCTTACTGTAAAGATGCTTGTCAGCACTCTTTATGATCTTAGGTACATCCTCGTCCAGAGCAGTTCCTGACATTACAGAAAATACCTGGCCTGTAAGCATCATTCTCACGTTCTTGCCATCAGGTGTAGCAAATTCACCCTCAACTGCATTGCCATTGTCATCGTAATATCCGTTGTACCAGCCGTCGCCCTCAGAGTCTCTTACCCACTCTCTTTCTCTTATGCGCTTCATAAGATCCTGAGACTTCTCCTCAAGAGCCGCTGCCAGTTCTTCAAGGTCAACCTCTTCCTTGACGCCGCTTATAGATGATCTTACTTCATCCATGTAGCCATAAAGAAGCTTTCGTTTATTGTCAGGACTGCCAAAAAGTTCTTCTCCGTCAGACAGTATAAGTGGCAGTATCTCTTTTGCCAGCATGCAGGTTTTTCCTGCTCCCTGGGCTTCATAAACTCTTATGTAATCTGCTATCTCCTGAAGGTTACCAGCATAGCCATTTGTAAAGGCAACGCTCTCGCCCTTGTGGGTTCCCATATCAAGAGCATCGTTCCAGTCAGCTCCTCTAAGCCTTATCTGTCCATGCTCTCCCACATCATAGAAAGCTGTAAGGTTCTCTATAAGAAGGTGCTCAAGTACAGAGCCCTTGTACTCTTTTCCAGAATCATCCTTCTGAACTACGCCGTAGCCTTCCGTGTAAGCTTCATCTCTCTTTTCAGCACGGCAAACGAAATTGTCCTTAAAGTAAGGCACATCCTCCATAAGGATATCAAGGTCTCCGGTCTGATCCATGTAGAGCTTAAGTGTAAGGAATGGCCAGAAGCCATGATCCATCCACACTCTTGGGATTCCATTTCTGTCGGCCTTGAACTCTCCTGGCTTGTCGCCAATGATGGTTGCATTGGTACCATCAAGTCTTACGCCTCTAAAGTTATCAAGGATCATCTTGCGGACACCGTCTGGATCTGTAAGAAGAAGTGCCAGGCAGTCCTGCCACAGATCACGCCATCCTCTTCCTCCTCTTCCATAGTCGTGGTGAGGAAGGAATGAACAGCCATAGATCCTTCTAAGCTGTGGCTGGAATGCGATCCACTCCATGAAATTATCAAAGTTCTTATCGCCGGTTTTTACGTGGATATTGGTGATGTTTTCCCAATACTCTTTTGCGCTTTCAAAAGCCTTTCCTGCACTATCAGGGCTAAAGATAGCGTCTTTTGCAGCAATGAAATCCGCGCTGCCTTCTTCGTTAAAATCTGTATCCTTACCGCCTACAAAGGTTCCGATAGCAATCTGGAAGCATACGCTCTCGGAAGGCTTTAGGGTGACGTCCTTAAACTTAAGGGCGCCAATAGTCTCTTTTCCATCCACCTTAAAAGGCGCTGACTTAAAAGCTCCCATTCCATCAAGAAGGGATCTTGGTCTTGTATATGTGCCGCCCTCGCCAATGAACTTATCGGCGTCAGCTATAAAGGAAACAGGGTTTTCTCCATTTCCATCTGTTCCGATCACAAAATAAGCTGTGTCGTTGATCTGATGTCCTCTCTCGTCAAAGGAAAGAGTTGGCTTAACGATCACACCTCTGCTTGTGACAGATGCCCTGTTTAAAAGAGATGTAACGTGTCTGTGATCCCTTATATTGTCAGCACTTCTTGCATAGATTGGAACAGCTGCAACCGGAGTAAAAGAGATATCGCTATCTGAGCTGTTAGTAAACTTAACTGTCATGATCTCAGAAGAGTTCTTAAGAAGTGCAAAGATTGTAACCTCCGCCTGGATACCTCTTTCCTTGCTGGTCCTTACAACCTTCTGCCACATACGGCCGCCAAAGAGAGTGACCTCATCCTCTTTGTCCGTAAATCTGTCAGCCTCCTGTGTAGCTGATGCTCCGCAGGCAGACCATATGCCATCCTCAAACACAGCAAAGAAGTTTCTTGTATCTCTCTCAGCATGAAGGTCAGCTATACTCTTGGGAGCTATCAGAAAATGGTTCTGATCAAGCTTGCTATCACCGCCAAAATCAGGTGAAACTGCGCTTCTAAGCCCCTTGCCTCCTGCCACTGGAAGATAGAGACCGCTTGTATGCTGTGGATCTTTCATTTCAAAAGAGCCGCGATCATCAATAAACTTATAACCACTCATAACACATTCCCTCTTATTTTCTTATAAAATAGTCCTCTAAAAGTTTATCTTACCTTATGGGCAGGCAGGTTGTAAATCAAAAAGGGAAAAACAAATACAAAAAAGACATCATCTGAATTATTCATCAGATGATGTCCTTATTTTTCTTTAATGAGCAGAACTATAAGCCGGGTTATGTCGTGAATGATCATCTATCTAGGACTGCTGTCACCAACAGCCTCAAGCGACCCACCTGAGAACGAGCCGGGCAGACTCATGGTTCTCTTTTCGGTCTTGCTTCGGATGGGGTTTACATGGCTACTGATGTTACCACCAGCACGGTAGTCTCTTACACTGCCTTTCCACCCTTACGCCGCATGCTTGTGGCATGCACAGGGAATGCAAGCATTCCTACGCGGTGTCTCTCTGTTGCACTATCCTGGGAGTTGCCTCCACCAGACGTTATCTGGCATCCTGCCCTGTGAAGCCCGGACTTTCCTCTCCCGTGCCCTTTCGTTTGCACGGCAGCGATCATCCATCCTGCTCATTGGATAATCAGTATAGCACAGGGGATTTTATGCCGCAAGATTTAATATCCTGTCCTTCGTTTTGACGGTCAGGGTGGATATAGATCCATATATACCCTGACTTCTTCATCGACACGGTGCATATACTAATCCACATCCCCTGTTATATCTAGCAAAATTGATTTTGTGCCAAAAAAGGCTGTTTTGCAAAATGGGGTACCATAGAATTTACATTATATTGTTAAAGGCTATATGCCAAATTGATTTTCACGATTTTGCACGGCATTTTTTGCAAGATTCTATGCGTTATATTGAATTACATGCTCTAGCCACTGGTACCTCTTTTTCAAAATAACGACTTTTTGGCACAAATTACTATCCACACTCGTTTTAAGAAATTTCTAAATGCAAATCTTATTTCTTACTTCTAAATTTGCGGATCAAGTAGATGATAAGCCAAATTATAAAGGCTATAACTGCTAGTACTATTATCAAAACAACTACTGGTCCTATATAGTGAACTACTGATGGCTGCGTACTTCCAATGATTTCTTGCTCTGCACCCTCAGTTTTAGCACTTCCTACAGGCTGCGCTGGTTCTGAAGGTTCAACTGTTTCCTGTGCTGGTTCTGAAGGTTCAGCAGTAGCTTCGGAATCATAGACTGGAGATTCTGTCATACCTTCGTTTGTGGCTGGCTCCATCTCCTCCTTAGCTGTCTCGGTACTTTCGTAGTAAGCATCTTCCGCTTCCGCAGGCTCAGCGGCCATTTCCGCTTCCTGGGCTGGTGCCTCTGCCGCTTCCTCGTATGGGCTCTCCGTCGCCGCAGGCTCAGCAGCCTCCTCCGTAGCTGTTTCAGCACTTTCATAGTAAGCGTCTTCTGCTGCCGCTGGTGCTTCCATAGCGCTGTCACTCATTGATGGCGCACTGGTATTTGAAACTCCGCCAGTGAACCTGATAACTGCAGCGGTTCCCACAAGAAGAATCGCAAGCATAGCAACCATTGCGCCATACTTCTTGATGCCTTCTCCAAATCGCTGCCTAAAAGGAACCACCTTCGAAGTTTTAACGACCTGATCACGCGCCTTATCTTCGCTACTCTCCAGCTCTTTTTCCAGGTTCTGAAGGATGCGCTTTTTCATTTCATCATCGACTTTTACGTGTTCCATTACTCTTTGATATTTATTCAAAGTCGTATGCCTCCTTCAGTATTATTTTTAGTTTTTCTCTTCCCCTCAAAAGGTCGGAGCGGACAGTTGACTCCTTGCGGTCAAGGACCTTTGCGATCTCCGCAGTTGAATACCCCTCTTCGTAAAAGAGATGTATGACTTCCCTGTACTTATCAGGGAGCTGTTTTACTGCATCCCAGACAAAGGAAAGGTCTTCCTCGTCCTCAGCAACAAGCTCCTCCATGAGTTCATCTGTCTCTCTGTAATTGTTGTACTTTATCTTGTTTTTGCTTATGTTGGCGGCAACCCTCAGTATCCAGGCCTTCTCATGCTCAGCATTTTCAAAAGACGGAGCTGCCTTCATATACTGTATAAGCGTATCCTGCAGGATGTCCTCTGCATCGCTCATGTTGTGAACGTAGGAATAAGCAAGGCGAAGGACCTTGTCGCCATAGATATCAATGATCTGCCCTGCCCTCTCACAGGCGCTTCCTATGGCACTGTCTGACTGCTCATTAGTCGCAGCCTTAATATCATCAGCTTTACTTGCAAAAAGAAATATCTTTGAAGCAGCTCTTTTCACCAGGGCCTTAATGATCCCGCCATTATAATATGTATCGAACAAAAGCCGCTCAGCCGGCCTTTCAAATCTAAGTGCATAATCTGACATATTTTCCTCCCGGGGAACACTACTCCCCGGGAGTTAGTATATCAAATATCAGCTTCTCTTTTCCACCATTCTGACAAGTGAAATGAACTCATCCTTGTAATCGTCAGTGTCATCAAGCTCTTTGTAACCATTGATGATGTCTCTGCAAGTCATATTGCCTGCATAGTCGCTGTCCCCAAGGATCATTGCAAACTCAGATACTAGGCTGGCAAACTTAAAGTTTTCACTTACGTTCTCGCTGTAGGCATCTGCACCAACAACATAAGACATAAGCTCAGACTTATCTTTTTCAGGCTCTTTGTAGCGGATCTTGATAGTTGCATAATCATCTGATCCATCGCTGTTTTCTGCAGGCTGGTACTTAAGATCAATCGCGCTTTCGCTGCCAGCAGGAACAATCTCATAGAGAGCAACAACGCTGTGACCTGAGCCAAGTTCCCCGCCGTCCTTCTTGTCATTATTAAAGTCCACTGCATCCATTTCCCTGTTTTCGTAGCCAATGAGCCTGTAGGAATTAACTGTTGCTGGGTTAAACTCAATCTGGAACTTAACGTCTTTTGCAACTGTTACAAGAGTTGAAGTCATCTCTTCTACAAGGACCTTTCTTGCCTCAATAAGAGAGTCAATGTAGGAGTAGTTGCCGTTACCACAGTCAGCAAGTCTTTCCATCTTGTCATCCTTGTAGTTGCCCTCGCCAAAACCAAGGACTGAAAGATAGATTCCCTGATCCTTCTTTTTTGAAATGAAGTCTTCAAGCTCATCAGGATCTGAGATACCAACGTTTAGATCTCCGTCTGTTGCCATGATGATGCGGTTGTTCCCGCCGTCGATGAAGTTCTCTTTTGCTATCTCATAGGCCATCTCCATTCCTCTCTCACCTGCAGTTGAGCCGTAAGCTTCAAGGGATCTGATGGCTTCTTTGATCTTTCTTTTCTCTGACATATCAGCGCCATCAAGAACAACCTTTTCCTTACTTGCATAGGTTACGATGGACACTGTGCCTTCTCCTGGAAGATTGTCAACAAGCTCATTAAATCCCTTCTTCAAAAGTCCGAGTTTGTCCTCGTCGTCCATGGATCCGGATACGTCAATGAGGAATACAAGATTGCTCTTTGGAAGCTGACCGTCAAGCTTATCCTCTGCCTTTACTCCAACAAACATCAGCTCGTGGTCCTCATTCCATGGGCACTTTGAAACTTCAGTTGTAACCGCAAACTTCTCTCCCTTCTTTGGGCTATTAAGATCATAGGAAAAGTAGTTAAGGAACTCCTCAGGTCTTACTGCGTCGGCCGGGATATTTCTTTTCCCATATCCATCTTCGATCATGCGCCTTACATTGGCGTAGGATGCTGTGTCCACATCTGCTGCAAATGTTGAAAGAGGCTGACCCTGGGATAAGAAAAATCCGTTCTCATCAGGCTTGTCGTAGGACTCGGTGTTGTACTCAGGAACAACTACGCAGTAGTCGCTATCTTCGTAAACATAGCACCCTTCAGTTTCAGCAGCCTTGGAAGCTCCCAAGGAATCGAATAATGAACTTGCTGGTGAAGATGGGGCTGCCATCACAGGTTCTTCGCAGGCTTCTGTGCTGTAGTCCCCATAGCTTTCTGATGTAGCTGCGCTGTAGTAGCCGTTGTCCTGCGCAGGATACTCAGCTGCAGTTTCAGTCTGATAGTTTCTGGCCGATCCACATCCAGATAGATTTCCCGCAAGAAGTGCTGCCATTGTTAATGTGCCAATTAGTCTGTAGTTCTTTTTCATAATAAATTCCCTCCAATTGTGTTTTGGTAATTGCCTTTCTACCATGTACACAACTGAAGGGAATGATATGTTGCAAATTATTCAAATTTTTTTTAAAAAAATTTTTAGCATCTGATATCAAGGAAGTCAAACCTGCCATTTAGCTTGAGTTTCCTTGAATTGGCAGGGACAAAAAGACAGTCGCCTTTATATATATCTATGTAGTGGCGCCTTTCGTCTTCATCCTCATAGCACACTGTTCCGCAGCCATCAAAGCAAAGCAGAACCTTGAAGGAGAGCTCATCAGATTCGTAAAAGACATCCTGTCTTCTCTCAGTGTTGACCAGCATCCTGTTTACTTCGAAGTACTTGCATCTTGATAAAAGCTCTCTTGCCACACCCGGACCGTACCTCAGAACACGGAGCTTCTGCCTGGGCTCCTGCAGCCCCTTTAGATTGGATACCTCCAGTGCCTTGTCTATGTGAAGCTCACGCAGCTTACCATTTTTGTCGACACGATTATAGTCATAGATCCTGTAGGTCAAGTTGCTGCTCTCCTGGATCTCCGCAACCAAAGCTCCTGCTCCGATAGCATGGATAGTTCCTGATTCAATATAAAATACATCGTTCTTTTTTATAGGCACGTACTGAAGATGTCTCTCAAGCTTTCCTTCATTTATATATGAAAGAAATTCCTCTTTTGTGCAGTCATGCTTAAGTCCGTACACCAGCCTTGCCCCTGAAGATGCATCAAGGACGTACCACATCTCAGTTTTGCCCCTCTGACCGTTTTCATGCTCGTAAGCATATTCATCACTTGGATGAACCTGTACTGACAGATCAGACTTGGCGTCAATAAACTTGATGAGGATCGGTATCTCTTTTAACTCCTCATAGTGCTGTCCCAAAAACTCAGGATGCATACTGATGACATCCTTCAAAGTCTTTCCATCAAACTCTCCACCTGATACTGTGCTAAGACCGTCAGGGTGAGTTGAGCACTCCCAGGTTTCCGCCAGAGGATCCATATTTATTTTTTTGCTAAAGTCGTCATTGAGTCTCTGTCCGCCCCACAGATAGTCCTTACCTGCAGGCTTAAGTAGAAACGGAATGGCGCCCGATCTTTCTTTTCCCATATGATCCTATCACTCAAGCTCGAACTTCTGCTTGTCCTCTACAGAGATGTCACTTCCAAGCTGTATCTCCACCAGCTTGAGCTCAGTGTCCGCAAATACAGTGTGTCTGCAGCCTGCGCTCATGGTGATCACATCGCCGGGAGCAATATTCTGCTCCATGCCATCAACAACTGTGCGGCCTGTACCAGAGAGAACAACCCACACCTCATCTCTGTTCTTGTGGCTGTGGTAGTTCATGGAATGACCAGGATTAAGGATAACCTTGATTGTCATGGCAGTGGGCTCAACGTCCATTACCTGATAGCTGCCCCAGCTCTTTTCCGCAAACATGATCTGCTGATCAATGCCATCAACGTATGGCTTGATGTAGGAACTCTGCTCCTTGTCTGAAACCAGGATTCCTTCTGGTGAAGCTGAGATAACAACGTCATGAAGCCCCATTGCAATGATAGGCACATTGAGTTCATTGAGGATGTGAACTCCCTCGCAGTTGTCGTTCATAATGCCCTTGCCCACAACGTTCTCTGTCATGGCCTCGGTCAGAGTGTTCCATGTTCCAAGGTCCTTCCACTCTCCTGCAAATCTCAGAACCTGGATCTTGTCCTCTTTTTCTACAACAGCATAGTCAAAAGAGATCTTCTCTAAGGTCTCATATTTTGAAAAGAGATCCTGGTAATCTGTAAAGTCAATGAGCTCGTGAGCTCTTTTAAGTACATACGAAAGCTTGTAGGCAAATACGCCGCCGTTCCACAAAGCGCCCTTTGAGATGTAGTCCTTGGCAACTTCCACTGTTGGCTTTTCTTTGAAAGTCTCAACATCTGAAGTGTCATCCTTGGTCTTTGGGATGATATAGCCGTACTTCTCACTTGGATAAGTTGGCTCAATTCCCATAAGGACAAGGTTTGCCTCTCCCTTAGCTGCCTGGTCAGAAAGCTTTTTAAGAGCCTCAAAATAGTCGTCCTCAACATAAGGGTCTACAGGGCATACCACCACTGGCTCATTTGGATCAACTCCCATAACGTCAGCAAGATATGCAGTTGCCAGAGCGATTGCAGGGAAAGTATCTCTTCTGCATGGTTCTACGCTGATGCCAACCTCAGTTCCAATCTGATTGTGGATGGCAGAGATCTGACTCTTACTGGTTGCAATGGTTACAGTTGCATCCGAGTCAATCTTTTTGATCTTGCCATACATTCTCTGAACCATGGACTCATAGGTTCCATCTTCATTCTTAAAGATCTTGATGAACTGTTTACTTCTTACGTCATTGGAAAGTGGCCACAGGCGCTTGCCTGATCCACCTGATAACAAAATAATATTCAAAGCGTGTTTCACCTTTCGTAATTTGTTTTACTTTTTCTATTGGTTTAAATCAATCTCATATAGTATAGCACAATCATCCTGCCATTTTAACCGCATGAAAAAACGGGTAAGAATCAGACGCTACTTTCTTAACGTCTTCATCACGGTTCTGGGAAGAGTATTCCATTTTCGTTTCAAAGGTGAGAAAATATACTCACATTTGAAGCAAACAGGAGTTTTAAGAGCAACTTCTGATCCTGAATATCTTGAAGCGCTTTTTGAAGAATACAAAAATTATGTCAAATAAACTTATTTCCGTTAAAGTCATTATAGCTTCTATTGCTACTCTTTTACTTCTTTCCGCATGTACAGGTTGTTCCGGGCAAGGTGATGGCGACTTCGACAGCGCCTTCAACCACGCACTTAAGACCTCTGTAACCATAGACAGCGGGAATTTATCTGGCAGCGGGAATATCTGGAAGATTGGAAAAAAGACTATCACTGTGATAACAGCTTCTCACGTGATAGATGATAAAGAAGATATCACTGTATATTTCTGGAATGGGGATCATGCCAGTGCGCAGGTCTTCACTAACAATGAAGAAAAAGATTTCTGCCTTTTGACAGTAAAAGTTGATGATACAAAAAAAATTGATATCAAAGAAGTAAAGCCTGGAAAGAACCTTCCTGAGTCAGGGGAAAATATCTTCATGGTAATCCCTGACTACAACACTGCAAGCGCAGGGCTTGTAGCAAGCCCTGAGACCTTTTCTGAAGATTTTAACCAGGATGTGATCTACTGCTATCTTGATGTTAATGAGGGAATGTCAGGTGGTGGGCTCTTTGATTACAAGGGACGTTACCTTGGTCTCCTCCTTGGAGGATCTGACGAGGGGGAAGGGGTATTTCTTAGCACTGATGAAATAGAACGATAAAATAAAGGACGGCTTTCGTGACAGGGGGACGGTTCTGTTGACACATTGCACGCAACGTGTCAACAGAACCGTCCCAATGTCATTTAGTTAAGGTATTCAAGTGCATTTAATACATAACG